>JAABQE010000027.1 GCA_011391655.1 Hydrogenophilales bacterium | reverse complement strand
CGCTGGCGGTGTTTGGCTGGTTCTGGAAACCCTTCCGCCCGCTGTTCATCGGGGTGGGGCTGATCAGCCTGTTCGCGATCAGCCAGTACCACGGCGACCTTGCGCGTATGGAGCAGGCGTTCTTCCTCAAATACCTGATCTCCAGCCAGGCCGCGATCATGTGGATGTGCGCGCTGTTTGGCCTGGCCACGCTCACTTACTGGGCGGGGCTGCTGTCCCGCTCCGAGTTCACCTTAAAAGCGGGCAGCACCCTGACCTGGGCTGCCGTGGTGCTTGGATTCGTCGGTCTGATGGTGCGCTGGTACGAGTCCTATCTGATCGGTGCTGATGTCGGCCACATCCCGGTATCCAATCTATACGAAGTGTTCGTGCTGTTCTGTCTCATCACCGCGATGATGTATCTGTATTACGAAGCGAGTTACCAGACCCGGCAACTCGGCGCCCTGGTGCTGCTGGTTATTTCGGCAGCGGTCGGCTTCATTCTCTGGTACGCCCTCGAGCGCGAGGCACACACCATCCAGCCGCTGGTACCCGCGCTCAAATCCTGGTGGATGAAGCTGCACGTGCCCGCCAACTTCATTGGCTATGGCTCGTTCTCGCTGTCGGCCATGCTCGGCGTCGGCTACCTGTTGTCTTCGCGTGGCATTCTGACCAGCCGCCTGCCCAAGCTTGAAATCATCGACGACATGATGTACAAGGCGATCGCGATTGGTTTTGCTTTTTTCACCATCGCAACGATTCTGGGCGCGATGTGGGCGGCCGAAGCCTGGGGCGGCTACTGGAGCTGGGATCCGAAGGAAACCTGGGCGCTGATCGTCTGGCTGAATTACGCGGCCTGGTTGCATATTCGGCTGGTCAAGGGGTTGCGTGGACCCATGCTGGCCTGGTGGGCAGTCATAGGCTTGTTTGTCACAACCTTTGCGTTCCTTGGCGTGAACATGTTTTTGTCGGGGCTGCATTCGTACGGCGAGCTGTAAACCGGGGATGTTTTTGTGACGTGCTGCTGGATGTGGCCGATAACGCCACTACCGTCAACCAAACGCTATGAATAAAACGGTTCGCTACGCCATTCCTCTTGCGCTCGCTGCACTAGCTGCAGGCATCTGGCTGGCGCAATCACGTTATGCGCCCGAAACGCCGACTCACTCCACCGATATGTTATGGGCACTCAGTTTCCCTGACGTCCAGGGCCGCTCACAATCGCTGTCACAATGGCGCGGCCAGGTGCTGGTGCTGAACTTCTGGGCCAGCTGGTGCGCACCGTGCCGCGAAGAAATGCCGGATTTTTCCGCCGTGCGGGCGCAATTTCAGCCCAAAGGGGTCGAGTTTGTCGGTCTCGCGATCGACAATCCCGTCAACGTTGCGCAGTTTTTGCAGCGGCAGCCGGTCGACTATCCGATCCTGATCGGCGAGGGGGCGGCGAACAATCTGGCGCGGCAACTGGGCAACCCGAGCGGCGCGCTGCCTTACACGATCGTGCTTGATCGTGATGGCCGTATCGTGCTGAAGCATTTGGGGCGACTGTCACGCGCGACTCTCGAGGCTTCCTTGAACAAACTGGGCGCTGTCTAAATTCAGAACATAGATGCGATTTAGCGTCAATATCTGGACAATTACCCCCCATCTACGGCAAACTCGCCGCCATGACGACTAAACGAACCGGCCGCGTTGCGGCCAAATCGGCTCCCAGTCTGCATCCGCATGTCCTGGTTATGCACGGTCCCAACCTGAATCTGTTGGGTAGCCGCGAACCCGCGCATTACGGGCTCGCCACGCTGGACGACATTAATCGTGCACTGGCCGGCCGTGGGGATGCTGTCAGTGCGTTTATCGAAACCTTTCAGCACAACCATGAAGGTGCGCTGATCGAACGTATCCACCAGGCCAGCCGCGATCACGTGGATTTCATCATCATCAATCCGGCGGCTTACACCCACACCAGCGTGGCGATCCGCGACGCGCTGGCAGCGGTGGCCATCCCTTTTGTCGAAGTGCATCTTTCCAATATCTACGCACGCGAACCGTTCCGTCATCACTCGTATTTGTCCGACCTTGCGGTCGGGGTCGTGTCCGGTCTGGGCGCGTACGGTTATGAACTGGCGCTGGAATATGCGCTGCGTCACCTCCAAAACAGGACTCCTCATGGATCTCAGAAAACTGAAAAAGCTCATTGACCTGGTCGAAGCCTCTGGCATTGCCGAGCTCGAAATCACCGAAGGCGAAGAAAAAGTCCGCATTGCCAAAAGCATTGCGGGTGCGCCGATGATGATGGCGCACGCGCCACAGATGATGCACGCGCCGGTGGCTGCGGCTCCTGTCGTTGCCCCGGTGCCTGCGGAGGACGCGATGCCTGAAGGGCATGTGGTGCGCTCGCCGATGGTTGGCACGTTCTACCGCGCCCCGGCACCGGGTGCCAAAAACTTTGCAGAAGTGGGGCAGAGTGTGAGCGCGGGGGACACGCTGTGCCTCATCGAAGCGATGAAGCTGCTGAACGAAATCGAAACCGACGTGAGCGGCGTCATCAAGGCCATCCTGGTCGAAAACGGCCAGCCGGTGGAATACGGCGAACCCTTGTTTGTGATTGCTTGAGGAAAGGATTCAGGGGTCAAAAGCGGAGATCAGGGCAAGGTGCTGCGGCGCCTTGTTTGATTGGCGCGGCGTAGCCGCTCAATCGCTAAATCCCGTGTCTTGACCCCTCGCCCCTACAACCATGTTTGAAAAAATTCTCATCGCCAATCGCGGCGAAATCGCCTTGCGCATCCAGCGCGCCTGCCGTGAAATGGGCATCAAAACGGTCGTCGTTTATTCTGAAGCCGACCGCGATGCCAAATACGTGAAACTGGCTGACGAGTCGGTGTGCATCGGCCCGGCGTCATCGACGCAGAGCTATCTGCATGTGCCATCGATCATCGCCGCTGCGGAAGTTACCGATGCCGAGGCCATTCATCCAGGCTACGGTTTCCTTTCGGAAAACGCCAACTTCGCTGAACGCGTCGAATCATCTGGTTTTACCTTTATTGGGCCACGACCCGACAACATCCGGCTGATGGGCGACAAGGTCACGGCCAAGCAGGCCATGGTCGCAGCCAAGGTGCCGTGTGTACCCGGCTCCGAGGGAGCGATGCCGGAAGATCCTGCCGAAATCATCAAAACTGCCGCCCAAATCGGCTATCCGGTCATCATCAAGGCAGCAGGGGGCGGCGGCGGGCGTGGCATGCGTGTGGTGCATAGCGAGGCCGCGCTGCTGAATGCGGTGGCCATGACCAGTTCGGAGGCGCAAAGCTTCTTTGGCAATCCCATGGTCTACATGGAAAAATTCCTGCAAACGCCGCGCCATATCGAAATCCAGATTATTGCCGACGAACATGGCAATGCCGTTCACCTGGGCGAACGCGACTGTTCGATGCAGCGCCGCCACCAGAAAGTGCTGGAAGAGGCGCCCGCTCCCGGGCTTGATACCAAGTTGCGCGACAAGATTGGCGAACGCTGCGCTGAAGCCTGCCGCAAGATCGGCTATCGCGGCGCCGGCACCTTCGAGTTCCTGTACGAAAACGGCGAGTTTTACTTCATCGAAATGAACACCCGGGTGCAGGTTGAGCACCCGGTGACTGAACTCATCACCGGCATCGACATCGTGCAGATGCAAATCCGTGTCGCGGCGGGCGAAAAATTGCCGTGGAAGCAAAAGGATATCCAGTTCCGGGGCCATGCCATCGAGTGCCGCATCAATGCCGAGCATCCGGTCACTTTTCTTCCCAGTCCGGGCAAGCTGACCAACTACCATGCTCCCGGCGGCCCCGGCATCCGCGTCGATTCACATGTGTATCACGGCTACTACGTGCCGCCGCACTACGATTCGATGATCGGCAAGCTGATCGCCTACGGTGACACCCGCGACCAGGCGATTGCACGCATGCGCGGCGCGCTGATGGAAATGGTGGTCGAAGGTATCCAGACCAACATCCCACTGCACCAGATTCTGATGCACGACGCTGCGTTTGTTGCAGGCGGGACCAGCATCCACTATCTGGAACACAAGTTGGCGGAAGAAAAAGGTGAGCGGTGAACCGTGAACAGTAAGCGGTAAGCCCGCTCACTCCTTACCGCTCACTCCTCACCGCTTACCCAATATGCCCTGGCAATCCCTACGCATCCTCGTTGATTCAAAAATCGCTGAGCCGCTATCCGACGCACTGATGGAGGTGGGCGCGCTGTCGGTGTCGCTGGAAGATGCCGACGCGGGCACGGCAGACGAAACCCCGCTGTTCGGCGAGCCGGATTACCCGACAGCCGAGTTGTGGCCACACAGCGTTGCCGTTGTACTGCTGGAGGCAGATGCCGACGTGGCCACCACGCTGGCGGCAGCGGCCGAACTTGCC
>JAABQE010000026.1 GCA_011391655.1 Hydrogenophilales bacterium | reverse complement strand
TGCCTGCGGCGTGGCCGCCAGCGTCTATGGCAAGGCCGACGAACACAGCAAAACCTTCATGCCCGACCCGGTGTTTGCCAACATCGGCAAGCTGCTGCTGGCGACCAAAATCTACGACATGCACCGCATCGCCCACTATGTGAGCGGCGGCCTGATCGTGACCCTGCCCGGCCCCGACGAAGACCACAACCCCGAGACCGGTGCCAAACTGTCTGAAGTGCTGCGCGCCAACCCCGACGTGCCTTACGAGCAGCGCATCGAGACCGCCCGCTTCATCGAGGACCTGACGGCGGGCTACCAGGGCGGCTGGTACAGCGTGATCAGCCTGCACGGCGGCGGCTCGCCCGCAGCCATGAAGCAGGAGATCTACCGCAATTACCCCATCGGCTCCAAGGTGGAACTGGTCGAGCGCCTGCTGGAGCGCGGCATTGGCGCCGACGGTTCACCTGCGGCAGCGCCCCACGACCCGAATCGGGCCATCACGCAAAACCGCCAGCCGGGCAAATGCTGCGACACCGGCTGCACCACGCCCGGTCAGCCGGTGATGGTGGACTTGCCGGTGGTAAACAAAAGAGGGTAGGAAAGCATGAACCAATTGCCTCGCAGCCACATCAGCGGCTCCCAGGAACGGCTAGACCGTCTCGGCGCGGACGCTTAAAAACTCAGCACCGTAGCGGTCGGTGCCGCCCGACAAGTGCCCCAGCAGGACCGGGCACAGTTTTTGCCTATGCCAGCCATGCGGCGCATGGCCCAGCAGTGCTCAGGCGAGGAAAGCGGGTATCACGCGCCTTCTCAAAACGGCCCGGATGGCTTGCTAGCCACTTGACGCCCAAGTGCAGCAAGCGGGACGCGAGTTCAGCGATGCCAATCAGCACCCGGTCCGCGAACAACTGCCGGTGCGTGAGTTTGAATGAATCCTCACGTCCGTAGCTGAGGCCGAGGGCATTGATGCGCTGCAGCGGCAACTCGACCGGTTGCGAGTGGGCTGTGTCGATCACGTCGAGTACGCCTGACAGCTGGGTTTGGAGGTCTGAAATACGACGATTTGAGAAGCGTCATATTTGATGGTAGACAAATGAAAAATTAGCATAGATAATATTTTTTGGCAAAATTCTTTGATTGAGATCAATGAATTTCAATATTCTTATTAATTGATATAAATTTTTTACAAAATTTTATTAATTTCATCTGCTTGTTGAGTTTTCAACAAGAACGGGTTCCAAGGGTCAGGCTCAGGAGTAGGTCATGAAAACACTGAACAAAGTACGTAATTTATTCGCGCGCTCTTCGCTGGCTACTTATTTGAGCGACGCGTTCCGACCCAAGTCCCCGCACATTTCGCATCTACACGACCGAAAGGTGCCTCGGCGCCTGGATTTTTCCATGGAGGCGATGGAACCCCGCCTGCTGCTGTCGGCGGATGTCAGTTACGTGCCGGATGCCGGTAACCCGCTGGCTACCCACTTCACGCTCAAGGCGGTTAATGATAGTGGGATAAAGATCAAGCTGTTCGATGATTTGAACAACGTACTTGCCACGTCGGCATTCGATCCAACTGATGGCGTCATCAATGTGTCCCGCTCCGGCGGCGCGCTTGTTCAATCAGCCTTTGCCGACACCGTCACCATCGACCTCTCGACCCTGGGGTTGTTGACGCCTAACGGTGACGCACTCACGATCAACTTCACTGGTGGTTTTCAAGATGTGTTCAGCGACACAGTCATTCTTTCCGGCGCGGCTTCGCTCGGCTACAGCCTGAGTGTGGTCTCGGATGCCGATATCTCGGTCACGGGCTCGTTGACGCTTTCCGACGCCGACGATGACATTGCGCTCACGGTTGCTATGACCGACACCGGCCTGCCGACCGATTTGCTCACGCCCAATGATTTCTTTGCCAATACCAGTGCCGACATCAACGTCAATGGGGTGCTCAATGCCAACGATGTGACTCTGACGGCCATCTCGACCCTAACCCTGGATAACGCTAGCCTGGGTATTGGCGGCTTCCAATTTGCTTTCATTTACGCCGACTCTGATGCCGCAGTAAATATCGGCAATGGCGCGCATATTACCGCCTCTGGCGCACTGACGGCTACCGCTACATCCGATGTTCGCGCGATCGCCTCATTGAAATCCCTGGCGGGCAAGACCGACACCAACACCGACGCCGCTGTGGCCAGCGTCATCGTCACCAGCAACGCCTATGCGCGGGTTTCTGGCTCTGCAGATCTCGACGTCACCGGCGCGTTCAACCTGATGGCGGATAACGTCGTCATTGGTGCCGCGCTGGCCGACGGCACACCTGGCGGCGCGGGTGCCACACTTGGCTTGGCCGTGATCACCGGCAACACTGAAGCCTCCATTGCAGGCAGCGCAACCGTCAATGCCGCCTCTGTGGCTGTTTTGGCGTCGTCGCAGAACACCCTGACCGCTTTGGCCAAGTCCACCGCCGGTGGTGCCACCGCATCGGCTGGTGGCGACAACGATTCAGAAGCAGCGCTGGCCGACAACGATGCCGCCACCTCCGAGGGCGATTTGAAACTGGCCGGCGCCGTGGCGGTGGGTGTACTGACCAACACCACCGAAGCCTTTGTGAATACATCGGGCCTTGTTGTTTCAACCGGTTTGCTCAACGTGGCATCAAAGAGCGTCAACATGGCGCAGACCAGTGCCGATGGTGGCAACACAGTGATCACCGAGGCCAATGGCACGGCGGTCGGTATTGCAGCGGCTATTGGTGTGGATGTGTTGGACAACCATGCCTATGTGGATGGTGTTGGCTTGTCAGCCGGTGGCATGAATGTCACCGCGCTCATGGCTGAGCGCACCCTGGCATTTGACCAGGCGGACGTTACGGTTGTGGATAACACCATCACCCTGCTAGACGGTGGTCATGGCCTGATCACCGGCGATGAAATTGTTTATGAGCAGGGTGATGCAGCAACCGCCATTGGTGGCCTGACTGATGGCGACAGTTACTTTGTGGCAGTGCAGGACGACGGTTCGATCAAGCTCTATGACACCTCGGCCGAGGATGCCATTGCCGGCGGCGCAACCGGTTTGGTCGTACTGACTGGTGCAGGCAGCGCCACCGGTCACAGCTTCACCGATGCCAGCAAACTCAGCCGCTTTGGTGTGACGGCCATCGCCGGCGCCAGTGGCGGCGCCACTGGTGTCGCCGGTGCCTTGGCCATCGGGGTGGTCATCAGCGATGCCTCCGCCACCGTTCGGGAAGGCACGGTGGTGACCATCACCGGCGGCGGGAACGTAGTAGTGAACGCCGAGAATTTTGTCGAGAGCACGGTCAAGTCCAGCGGTAAACAAAGTGACGGCGGGGACCTCGGTGTAGGCGCAAGTTTTGCCCTTACTATTAGCGACACCGACACCTTGGCGGCGATTGGCAACGGAGCGGCGATCATCGACGCCAACGCGCTGACTCTGTCGGCTGAGTCCAAGACCGACATCGACACCACGGCAGAAGGCGGCGCAGCCGGCGGCACCGCCGTCACACCGGTGGTGGCGATTGCCGTGGTCTTTGACGACACGCTGGCCGAGGTCGGCACCGGGAGTTTGCTCAACCTCACCGGTGCGCTGTCGGCCCAGGCCCTCCATGAAGGGGGCATCGTCACCCAGGCCGCTGGTGAGGCGGAGGGGTCGAGCACTGCGGTCGGCGCATCGCTGGGCCTGACGATCGAGGAAGTAGCTGTGGGCGTAGCGCTGATGCGCAACATCTCCGCGGCTGGCGGCATCGCTGCGCTGTCAAAAGGCACTGGCCTTGCGCGCACCAATGCCAAAGCCAGCGCCGCTGGCGCTGAAGAAGACGACAACACGAATTCGGACGGTGTCAACGACCAGAGCAACAGCCAGCTCGACTTCGCCAACGCGCAGTCGACGAGCCGCGCAGGCGGCTCCTCGGGCACCACGGAGGCGCCAGATGCGTCCAGCGGCGAGGGCTCGATGTCAGTCGCCGCGGCCATCTCGATCAGCGTGCAGGAAGCCAGCGTCACAACAACTTTGGGTGACGACGTCAAGCTCACGGCGACGAACGGCGCCGTCAGCCTGCGCGCGCTGAGCAACGTGGACTCCTGGGCCGAAGCCGACGGCAGCGCCGCGGACGGCTCGTCCGGCACGGTGGGTGCTGCGGTGGCGATCAACGTCGCCAACGTCAAGACCGAATCCGCCCTGGACAAAGCTACGATTACCGCCGACGGGCTGACGCTCGAGTCCGGCATGGCCGAGCGGTCGATGGACCTGGCGGTGCAGACCAGCGAGACCGTCGACGTCGATGCCGACACCATCTTTATTGGCGAAGACACCGGCCTGTCCACCGGCGACGAGGTGACGTACGACAACGGCGGCGGCACCAGCATTACTGGCCTGACCGACGATGGCGGCACCACCAAGTACTTCGTGCGTGACGTCGGCGAC
>JAABQE010000025.1 GCA_011391655.1 Hydrogenophilales bacterium | reverse complement strand
CCAGCATCGTCTGCGTCGCGGCATCAGCCCGGCGTTCGCCATCATCCGCAGCATGGAAAGCTCAGGACGCGCAGTGATCGCGATCTCGATGGTGCTGATCGCCCAGTTCACCCTGCTGGGCTTGTCCGACTTCCGCCCCACCGCGCACTTCGGCATTCTCTGTGCGATCGGTCTGTTTGCGGGTCAGGTGTTTGAATTACTGCTGATGCCGGCCCTGCTCGGCTTAAAGTTGCGCAAACCGAGACAAGCCATCACGGCACCGTGAGCTTGAGCGCGCCGAACTCGTCGTTGAACAGCCCTACTTCGTCGCCCGATGCAAATTGCCACCCTTCCAGATGGCCAAAATCGGTACTGGATTTCGGATTCAGTTCAAGCTTGAAACGCTTGACGGTCGACAGGGTGGGATTGCGCACCGCCAGCACCAGCGTCAGATAGCGATCGCTCGTGTTGTTGATCACGGCGACCAGCCCTTGTCCCAGCAAGGAGGCGCGAAACTCGACGACAACCGGCAACGCCGGCTTGACTGACACGGCTGCCTGATAATCACTTTCCTTGTAGGCCAACTGGGCTTTCAACTGCTCGATTTCACGCAGGCTGCTGGTCAGCAGATTGCGCGTCTCGATCAGATAGCGTTCGGTCTGCTGGCGGGTTTCGACTTCCTTCGACAGGCGCCGCTTGCCTTCATCCAGATCGACCTTGAGCATGAAGGCATACAGCGCCAAGCCGCATACCAACATGAACAACACACCGTTCAAAACGATCGAGATGACCAGTCCGCGCCGCTTCGGCAGCGCAGGATCACTCGCTTGATTGTCCATGGTCAATCCCGTGTCATCCCGTATTGCGCATCCCGGCAGCGATGGCGTTGATCGAGCGTTTCAGCGGGGTGAGCCAGGTTTCCTGCTCGGACTCCCACACGCTGCCGCTGCGATAGCGTTGCAGCATGCGCACCTGGATGTGGTTGATCGGGTCGATGTAGGGGCGGCGACGTGAAATCGACAGCGACAGCGACGGGTTTTCTTCCAGCAGGGACTCAATCTGCGCCACCTGCTTGACGCCAGCCACGGTGCTGCTGAATTCGTCGGCAATCACGCGATAAACCGCCATGGTGTTGGGATGCTCACACAGGCGCGCATATTCCTCGGCGATTTCCATGTCGGCCTTGGTCAGCGCCATTTGCACATTCGAGAGCAGGCCACGGAAGAACGGCCACTCGCGGTACATGGCCTGCAACGCGGCCAGCCCATCCGGCTGGCTGGCGATAAAGCCCTTCAAGGCGCTGCCGATGCCGAACCAGGCGGGCAAGGTGTGACGCGATTGTGCCCAGCCAAACACCCACGGAATCGCGCGGATCGAGCCAAGCGAGCGGTCGGCTTTCTTGCGGTGCGATGGCCGGCTGCCAATATTGAGCAGGCCAATTTCGGTGACCGGGGTGCTTTCATAAAAATAGTCGATGAAACCCGGCGTGGCGACCAGCGCACGGTAAGCAACTTCGCCCGCCGCCGCCATGTCGCGCATCCAATCCAGATAGTTTTGCGGATAACGCACGTCGCTGTGCGCCAGCGCGGTGGCGCTGGCTTTCATCAGGCCGGTGACACCCATACCGATTTCGTAGTTGGCGGTTTCGGGGTTGCTGTATTTGTAATACAGCATCTCGCCCTGTTCGGTGAACTTGATCTCGCCGCTCACGGTACCGGGCGGCTGCGACAGGATGGCATCGTGGGTGGGGCCGCCGCCGCGTCCAACTGTGCCGCCGCGGCCGTGAAACAGTCGACATTCGACGCCGTGGTGCTGGGTCAGCGCAATGATGGAGAGCTGCGCCTGATAAAGATTCCAGTTCGACGCCAGGGTGCCGCCGTCCTTACACGAGTCCGAATAGCCCAGCATGACTTCCTGGCGATTGCCATTTGCAGTCACCAGTGCCCGGTAAACCTTGTTCGACAGCAACTGATCGAGGATTGCCTCGCTGTGTTGCAGGTCTTCCACCGTCTCGAACAGCGGCGCGACCAAAATGTGACAGAACCAGTCTCGTCCGTTGTGACCACACAGCCCGACCAGGCGCGCCAGCAGCATCACTTCCATCACATGCGATGCGCTGTGCGTCATCGAAATGACGTAAGCGCCGAACACGTCGTCGCCCACTTCGGCCTGAAGTTTGGCCATGCGGCGGAACACTGCAAGGGCTTCGCGCGCTTCGTCGTCCAGCGCGGCATCGTTCACCGTGATCGGGTCGATAAAGCCCACCCAGGCGGCCAGGCGGGCCAGCCGCTCCGCTTCGTCAGCACCGGCATAATCGAACTCGGGGTCAATCTGCTGCAACACCACGGTGACGGTACGCGTATGCACGGTCGATTCCTGGCGGATATCGAGCTGCAGCAAATGAAAGCCAAAGCTTTCGACCAGGCGGATCAGCGCCTGCAAATCCTGCTGGGCCACGATGCGGTCGCCATGACTGACCAGCGAATCGCGCAACAGATATAGATCAGCCAGGAAGGCTGCGGCATTTTCATACGCCAGATGCGACGTGAAGCTCGGCACATCGGCCAAACACTGGTGAACGTAAGACGAGTTGGCATCGAGCCGCGCCAGCATCATCGCCGCCATGCGGCGGTAGGGCTCGCGGCTATAAATCTGCACAGCGGTGCCACGAAACACCTGCTCGCCAAACTCGGCTTCATATTCGCCCAGCCGTTCCATGAACTGCTCGGACGGCGCGCACCAGTCGCTGCTGTGGGTGAGCGTCTGCCGCAGTTCCAGCACACGCTTGCGGTATTCATCGAGTGCGGCCTGCATCTGCGTATGCACCGTCCATTCGGTGACATCTGCCGTGACAAAGGGATTGCCATCGCGATCGCCGCCGATCCACGAACCGAAACGGATGAAGCTCGGCACATTGATCGGCGCGACGCCTTCGGCATTCACGCCATAGTGCTTGCGCAGTGCCTTCTCGAAAAACAGATAGGCCTTGGGCACCGCTTCGAACAGGCTCTCGCGCACGTAATACAAGCCGTTGCGCACTTCGTCGCGCACTTCGAGCTTGGCGCTGCGCAATTCGTCGGTACGCCACATCACCTGAATTTCAGCGACCAGCTGCGACTCCAGCTCGCGCTGATCGTTTACGCCGAGAATGGGGCTGTATAGCTGGTCGCAAATCAGAAATACCCGGCGCATGCCTTCCATCACTGCGCGACGTCGTGCCTCGGTCGGATGGGCGGTAAACACGGGTGCGTAATGCAGGCGGTTGACCATGTCCTGCAAGGCATCCTGCGACAGACCCTGCGTCTTGAGATCGGCCAGCGTGCGGTCGAACGACCCTTCCCACAGGGTCATGCCATGCGACAGCATGCGGCGGCGATTGCGGTGCGCAAAACTTTCTTCCGCCACATTGACCAGCTTGAAATAGCTGGAAAAAGCCCGCACCACCAGCTCGACCTTGTTAGCCGGCATGGCGTCGATCATGGTCATCAACTCGGTACGGCGTTGCTGGTCTTCCTGTTGTTGCAGTTCGGCAAACCCGCGCCGCAGGGTTTCCACCGCCTCATACACATCTTCACCAGCAAACTGCAACAACACCTGACCGAGCAAGGTGCCCAGCAGCTTGACCTGCGCACGCAGGTGGTCATCAGTGAGGAGCGTTTCGGGTGCGTTCATGAACATTCGATTCAATTGAGTGTGGCGAGATAGGCTGGCAGTGGCAGCCAGCCCCGGATTTTCGCATAGTCGGCGCGCATCACCCAACGCCCACGGCGACCCTTCCCCGCTAGCGGTAGAGAGGGGCGATTGTGTCGCTGCGCAACGCTCATCCAACCGCGTTCCGGGCGTTGCGGAACATCCGTAGCCAAGGGCTGGCGTTCGCCATGCCATCCGGCTTCCATGACAATTGAGCCGCGCGGAACACGCGCTCGGGATGCGGCATCAGGATGCTGAAACGGCCATCCTGCGTAGTGAAGCCCGTCAGCCCCCCCGCCGAGCCGTTGGGGTTCAACGGATAGGTTTCGGTCGGTGCGCCATGATGATCGACATAACGCACGCTGGACAGTGCCTGCGCGGCATGGGCGGCATCACGAAAAACCACGCGCCCTTCACCGTGCGACACCGCGATCGGCATCATCGAACCGGCCATCCCGGCAAAGAAAATTGACGGTGACGCCAACACTTCAACCTGGGCGAAACGTGCCTCGAACTGCTCGGACAGGTTGCGCTCGAAACGTGGCCAGGCCTCAGCTCCGGGAATCAGCTCGTGCAGCTGGCTCATCATCTGGCAGCCATTGCAGACGCCCAGGGCAAAGCTGTCCGCGCGCTGGAAAAACGCAGCAAACTGGTCACGCGCACGCGAATTGAACAGGATGGATTTGGCCCAGCCGCCACCGGCACCCAGCACGTCGCCGTAGCTGAAACCGCCGCACGCGGCCAACCCGGTGAAATCGC
>JAABQE010000024.1 GCA_011391655.1 Hydrogenophilales bacterium | reverse complement strand
CATGTTGCGCGCCCTGCCTGAGTTCATGACGATCATCAGTGAGGATGCCAGCATCGAACCTGCCGAACGCGAGGCGCTCAGCGCCTTCGTGGGGTGGCTTGCCGACGCCGACCCGACCGAGGTGCAAGCAAGCTACGTCAAGACCTTCGACATGACGCCGGAACACGCGCTGCATCTTACCCACCACCTGTTCGGCGACGACAAGAACCGTGGTCCCGCGCTCATTGATCTGGGCGAGTATTACAAGAGCTACGGGCTGGAACTGGGCACCAACGAGCTACCCGACTATCTGCCGCTGGTGCTGGAGTTTGCCTCCATGCTGGAGCCGGTCGAGGCGCAGGTCTTCCTCGATCCCTTCGCCAAGGCCATCGCGCAGCTCGGCGCCAACCTCAGCGCTGCGGAAAGTTCTTGGGCGCCGCTGGTTCATCTCATCGGAGGCTATGCACGGCTGGTGCCGACCACCTACGTTCCAGCAGCGCAGCCGATTACGGACAGCGTATGCAACGACGATGACTGCGAAACACCGGTCACCTGGGGCGCTTCTACGCCACCCACGGTGCAGCCCATGCCCACAGTACAAACCATGGCCACCGCCCGCTGAAAATACAGGAATTAAAAGGAGAAAATCATGGATCTCAATACTCTCATCTTCGGCGTTTACCCATACATCGCCATCACGGTGTTTTTGTTGGGTAGCTGGATACGCTTCGACCACGAGCAGTACACCTGGAAGAGCGACTCGTCGCAACTATTGTCGAAAAAAGGCCTGCGTCTGGGCAGCAATCTGTTCCATATCGGCATCATCGGCCTGTTCTTCGGCCATGCCGCCGGGCTGCTGATCCCGCACAGCGTGTTCCTCGCCATCGGCGTATCCGACATGACCCACCAGTGGATCGCCATCAGCGCCGGTACTGTCTTTGGCAGCGCGACCCTGCTGGGCGCGGCGCTACTGTGGATACGGCGCATGTTTACCCCGCGTGTGCGTGCCGCCTCTCGCTGGATGGACATTAACATCCTGGGCTGGCTCGCGCTCACCGCTTTCCTCGGTCTGGCGACCATCCCGGTGTCGATCCATCACGCCAACGCTAGTGACGCGGGAACCATGATCCTGCTCGCCAATTGGGTGCAAAGCATCGCCTATCTGCAACCCAATCCCGAGCTGGTTCGCAACGTGAGCGTGGTTTACAAGCTGCACCTGTTCGTGGGCATCTCGGTGTTCCTGTTCTTTCCGTTTACCCGTCTGGTGCATGTGTGGAGCGCACCCATCGGCTACCTCGGTCGCGCCTATCAGATAGTGCGCACCAAGCGCGGTCTGATCAGGAATTAGGCAAACAGATTTTTTATGCTCGTGCTTTTTTCCCCTCCCTCCTTTCCCTCCTTAACGAGTTATGTGGTGCGCGCCTGGCAGTTGGCGCGTCCGCGGGGGTAGATACGTTTTACAGGTGAATGGGCTTCCCCCGCGTGCGAGGGGCGAAGGCTAATCCCAAATCGATTAAGGAGACTGAAATGACGCATGTTGTCATCCTGGGTGCCGGCATCGCAGGCGTATCTGCGGCCTACGCACTCAAAGCCAAACTCGGCCCGCGCGACGAGATCACGGTGGTGTCGGACAAGCCCTACTTTCACTTCGTGCCCTCGAATCCATGGGTCGCCATGGGCTGGCGCGAACGCGCCGACATCGCCTTCCCGATCGGCCCCTATCTCGAGTCGCGTGGCATCAAGTTCATCCACAGCGGCGTCAAGCGCATCCAGCCCGACGTCATCCAGGTTGATCTGGAAAATGGCGACGTGCTGTTCTATGACTACCTGCTGATCGCAACCGGCGCCACCGGCATGAACGACGAGGTGCCCGGAATGGCCGAGCACACCCAGTCGGTGATTCATGTCGACCAGGCCGAGCGTGCGCTGGCGGCCTATCGCGACTTCGTGCGTCATCCCGGCCCCATCGTGGTGGGCGCAGCGTCGGGTGCCAGCGTGCTGGGACCGATCTATGAGTACGCCTTCCTGGTCGATGCCGACCTCAAGCGCCGCAACATCCGCGATCGGGTGCCGATCACCCTGGTGACGCCCGAACCCTGGCCTGGCCACCTCGGCCTCGGTGGCGAAGGCGCCAGCCGTGGCGCGGTAACGGCAGCGCTGGCCGACACCCGAATCGGTGTGATCTGTAACGCCCGCACCGTACGCGTCGACAAGGAAACCATCCATATCGAAGAACTCGATGCGGCCGGCAAGGTCAAGCAGACTCACGCCCTGCCCTTCGCCTATTCGCTGTACTGGCCGGCCTTTGGCGGCGTACCCGGCGTGCGTGCCTCGACCGGCCTGGTGAACGAACGCGGGCTGGTGGTGGTGGATGAGTACCTGCGCAATCCCGACTACCCCAACGTGTTCGCGCTGGGCGCCTGCGTGGCGCAACCGGCGGTGGATACCTCGCCGGTACCAGTGGGCGCGCCCGACTCGGTGTATTCCATCACCAAGGCCGGCGAGATCGTGGTGCAGAACATTCTCGCCCTGATCGACGACGTGCCACTGGTGAGTTACGTGCCGCAGCGTGCCAAGTGGCTGACCGACATGGGCACCAGCGGCGCAAGCTATCTGTCGGAACCGCAGGTGCCGCTGCGCGACATCAACTGGATGCGGCAGGGGCGCTGGGTGCACCAGGCCAAGATCGATTTCGAAAAGTACTTTGTCAACAAAATCCGGCTGCAGCCGGCTGCCAAGGCCCCGTCGGCCGCATCGAAGATTGCCAGCGTAATGAGCCGGGTACTGGCGGCACCGGCAGGCGCGCCCTCCCCCATGGCCGCGCCTGCTGGCGGCGGCAAGCCGCTGGAAATCCGCCTGCCGCAGGATCCCTGCGTCGAACTGCGGGCACTGGCCAAGTCGCTGGGACGTGATCCCAACGCACTGGCCGCCGAGTTGCTGGCGGCCGCAGTGGCCGACGCCAAGTCGTTCCTGAACGACTCCGGGGTCGAGGCGATGGCGCTGGCGAGGCGCGAACTGCTGGTGGATGAACTGCCGGAGCGCCAGCCTGGCGTGAAGTTCCACGGCGGCGGGACCTGACCTGAACGCACACACGGATGTTTTTTGAATCGAAGCACAAGAGGATCCAAGCATGAGTACCGACCTACCCGAACGCGATGCCGAGGGCTACCTGATCGAGCCTTCCGAATGGAATGAAGACGTGGCCAGAGCCCTGGCTGCGGAGGAAAGCATTGAGCTTAACGACGATCACTGGGATGCCATTCATTTCATGCGTGAGTTTTACGAAGAACGTCAGGTTGCAGCCGACGCACGTTTTGTCATCAAGCATCTGGCTGAGCGCATGGGCAAGGATGCCCACAAGAAACTGTTCGAGCTGTTTCCCTATGGCTATGTGAAGCAAGCCTGCAAGATTGCCGGCATGAAACGCCCGCGTGCCTGGAGCACAGGCTGAACCCGGGTTACACTCAGCGCATCCCATCCCGGATGGCAAGTCGGTCTTTACGATGGTCTTGCCCCGGGATCCCTTTTAGATAAATGGCGGTCGACTGATGGTGGTCATCTGCTTTTATCCATTAATGTCCCCCACGCCACCATGCCTTTACCCCCCCTGAAAGTCGTCCAGGCGCGCCCGCCGCTCACCGGCTGGGCGCCGTTTGCCCTCGGCTTCCGGCCGTTTTTCCTCGCCGCCGGGGTCTTCACCGTGCTGCTGATGGCACTCTGGTTGCTGGTGCTGCGTGGCAGTTTCACCCCCGGCAGCCTGCCACCGCTTGTCTGGCACGGCCATGAAATGCTGTTCGGCTTCAGCGTGGCGGTGATCGCGGGTTTCCTGCTGACCGCTGCGCAAAACTGGACAGGCATTCGCATCCTGTCGGGTAAGCCGCTCGCCGCGCTGTTCTTGCTGTGGCTGGCGGGCCGCTTGAGTTTCCTGATTCCCGGCATGCCTGCGGGCTGGATCGCGCTCATCGATCTGGCTTTTTTGCCCGCGCTGACGGTGGTGCTTGCCATCCCCGTGCTCAAGTCGAAACAGCTGCATAACTACCCCTTCCCCATCATGCTGGTGGCACTGACCGTGGCCAATGCGCTGGTTCATCTGGACAGTCTGGGCTGGACCTCCGGCACCGCGAGCCTGGGCTTGCACCTTGCCGTGTATGGCGTGGTCGCGATGATGACGGTGATGGGCGGGCGGGTGATCCCCAGCTTTACCGAGAACAAATTGCGCAGCCATGCCCAGCGCTGGCCGATCATTGAACGCCTGGCTCCATTTGCCACCGTCGGTGCATTGCTTGCAGCGCTCATTGCCCCCAGCTCATTTGTCACCGTGCTGCTCGCGGCCATTGCTGCGGGAGTTCATGCCATCCGGCTGGCGGGCTGGTATACCCGCACCCTCTGGTCGGTTCCGCTGTTATGGATTTTGCATCTGGGCTATGCCTGGATCGCAGTCGGCTTTGCGCTGCTGGCCCTGTCGGCGGCAGGACTTGACACCGCCGCCGTCAGCTCATTGCATGC
>JAABQE010000023.1 GCA_011391655.1 Hydrogenophilales bacterium | reverse complement strand
CTCGATGCCATCGTGCTGGAAACCGATAGCCCCGATATGCCGCCGGTGTGGGTCGGCCATGGCCGCAACGCGCCGGGCGAACTGCCGCGCATCGCCGCTGAGTTGGCCCAGCTGCGCGGAATGACGATTGAAGACATCGCCGCAGCGACGACCCGCAACGCCCGCGCCGTACTGGCTATTCCGGCCTGAACACGCGCCGTTGAATTCAGATCCAGCGCCGAACGCGAGCCTTGTAATTGCGGTAGGCGTCGCCGAACTTCGCTTCGAGATGGTCTTCTTCGTGCCGGATCACACCGAAGCGAAGCATGGCCCAGATCAGGGGGGCGAACGCGAGCGGCCAAACCGTGTTCAGCAACAACGACACCCCAAGCAGAATGAACCAGTCGCCGAGATAAATCGGATTGCGGCTGAAGCGAAACGGCCCGTCGGTGCAGAGTGTGGATGCGGCCGCATAGGGATTGACCGTGGTTCGGTGCCGGTGAAACGTCCATAAGGTCCACGCAAACAGCATCAGTCCCACGCCCAGCCACAGCCAGCCCAGCGGGCGCGCTGCGGCGCTGCCATCGAATGCCAGCGGCAACACGTGGCGGTCCAGCCACCAGCCGCCAACCATCGCCGCCGCATAGGGTGCGGGGGGAAGGATCAGCGTACGCGGACGGTGCATTTTGTCTGTGTATTGCCGGTCTGTCTGGAATGGGCTGCAGCTGATTGCATGTTTTTGCTCATTGGCTCATTAAGCGTGATCAGCAGGGGGAGGCATCCAGCTTCTGGCATACCCCCATTGCGCCTTCGCCTTGCGTCAGGTTGTCCAACAGCTGTCCCAAAGCGGATGGAGAGGTCCAGATGGTGGGCTCGACTGCATCGAACGGCGTAATGCCAGCCAGCAGATTCTGCACCGCAGACGCGCAGAACAAGGGGGGCGTGGCGCCAGCGTTGAGGATACGCTGCTCGATGGCAGAAAATGCCTGTGCCGGCAGACGAAATCGATAGAAACGGATGTTGGGGCCATCGACGGTTTGATAGCGCGCGTAGTCGGCAAGCGTCGGCGTCGACCAGTCTTTGTCCTGGGCACGTACGCCAACATAACTGCCTGCCGGATCGATCAACAGCTTGCCCGCGAAGAGCCCTGCATGATTGCCGCCGAACGCATTGTCGTTGATGACCACCACCACTTCACTGGATTCAGGCTCGCTCAAATGTATCAGCGCGCCAAGCGGAGGCTCGCGGTTCCAGTTCGGCGCCTCCTCGGCATGCAGCGGCGCTGCCGCCACTAGCGCGACCACCAGACAAATGAATTTCATGCGTTGAAGGTGAATAACGCAGCTCCCGCTATGCCACGCTCAATCAACGCAACTCCCGCTGCGCGGTGGCCCGCAAAAACTCATTGCGCAACTGGTCGCTGGTTTTAAAGCAGCCGGTGAACGCCTGCGTCACGACCCGCTCGTCACCGCGCCGGTCTTCTCCCAGCAGCAGGCACAGTTGTTCCGCCTCGATGATGCATGCCGCGCCTGCGGCCAGGCCATGCGTCACCAACGCTTCGGCGATGTCGCGTGTCATCCATTCCTGATAAGTGAAGCGGTGGCCGATGGCATCGACCATGCGCGCGATGCGGCCGAAGCCGTGCAGCCGTCCGCCGGGGATATAGGCCACGTGCGCAACGCCGCGAAACGGCACCAGATGATGCGGGCACACACCATGCACCGCGATACCGCGCACCACCACCATGTCGTCGCGCGCATCGGCAAAGCCCTCGCCCAGCGCGTCGGCGGGATGCATGGCGTAGCCGCCGAGCAGGCGCTTTTGCCACAGCTCGCGCACGCGCTGGGCGGTGCGCCCGGTGTGCACCGAATCCGGCGCCACGCCACAGGCGACGAGCATGTCGTTGACCGCGCGCTCGAACGCCGCCGGGTCGAACTGCCCGACTTGCGGAATGCCGAGGCTGCCCGATTGATGCGGGGTGTGGCCGTCGTGGTCGCAGGCGTCAGTCATTATTCAGGGTCGATTTGAGGAATTCCAACGTGCGTGTCCACGAGTCGGTGTCGGCCGCGTTGTCATATTTCAGCGGCAAGCCAAACTGCGCGGCGTAGCTGTCGGCTTCGCGGTTGGTAAAAGTGTGTTTCACGCCAGGGTAAGCCACGAACATGTAGTCGGCCTTGGCATTGGCCATTTCGGCCTTGAACGCCTCGACCTGTTCGGGTGGCACCACCGGGTCGGCTTCGCCGTGAAAGACCCGCAGTTTCGTCTTGATGCCACCGGGTTTGACGGCGACGTCGGTTGCCAGCACGCCGTGATAGCTGACTGCCGATTTCAGCGGTTCACCCGCGCGTGCCATGTTGAGCACCACCCCGCCGCCGAAGCAGTATCCCAGCGCGGCCAGCTCATTCTTTTTCACGTTGGGCTGCTTGCCCAGAAAATGTTCTGCCGCCTGAAAGCGGCTGAGGGCCAGCGGCGGATTCTTGTTCACGCTGCCGGCCAGCTTGCCCGCATCCGCCGGGTTGTCGGCGGTCTGGCCGTTGCCATACATGTCGACCACCAGCGCAACGTAGCCTTCGCTTGCCAGCATGCGCGCCCGTTTCCGCGCATAGTCGCTGACACCCCACCATTCGGGCACTACCAGCACGCCGGCACGTTTGCCTGTGGCGGCATCGTCATACGCCAGATAACCACGCATCACCGTATCGCCCGCCGGATAGCTGACGTCCTTGCCAATCACGGCGGCAAAGGTGGATGTAGTGAACAGCAGCAAAGAAAGGGTAAGGGTGCTTTTCATGAGTGTCTCCAAGTGGTGATCCAAAAGCATACCGCGCACCCTGCGGCAATAACAACCGGCACGGCGTTAAAATCGCAGGCTTCCTGCTCACATACGCCCGCCATGACCGACCCCATCCGCCTTGCCAAACGCGTCGCTGAACTGCGCGCCTGCTCGCGTCGCGAAGCCGAGCAACTCATCGCAGGCGGCTGGGTGCGGGTGGATGGCGTAGTGGTAGAAGAACCGCAGGCGCGCGTCGCTGACCAGCGCATCGATATCGATGCCAAAGCCGACCTCAGCCAGGCCGAACCCGTCACCCTGCTGCTGCATAAACCGCCCGGCTATCACGCCATTGAGGGCAGCCAGCCGGCGGAGCAGCTGCTCATCGCCGCCAACCGGTGGGCGGAGGATGAATCGGGAATCGTGCCGCTGAAGAAACACTTCACCCAGCTGACTGCCTGTGTCCCGCTCGAAACCGACGCCAGCGGCCTCATCGTCTTCACCCAGGACTGGCACGTCTCGCGCAAGCTCAGCGAAGACGCCGCCATGATCGAACACGAAGTGATCGTCGAAGTGACCGGGGAGCTCATCCCGCACGCGCTCAAACGGCTCAACCAGGGCATCCCTTACAACGGCCGCACCCCGACGGCGATCAAGGTCAGCTGGCAAAACGAAACCCGCCTGCGCGTCGCGCTCAAAGGCGCACAGGTCGGGCAGATCGCCGATCTGTGCGAAGCCGTCGGTTTGCAGGTGGTGTCGATGAAACGCATCCGCCTCGGTGGGGTGTCACTGGGAAAAGTGCCACCCGGGCAATGGCGCTATTTGCGGATGGATGAGCGGTTTTAAGCGCGCCCAGGCTTGAGGCAGCTCAAGCAGCGCATTGCGCACGCTTTGCTTGTGTCAGCCATACGCCCCCATTTGTGAACGCATCATGATTTACGAGACGAACTGATCCGGGTCGAGATCGACAGGACAATTAGCCAGTTCCGCTTTGGCCTGTACCAGCGATTGCGCCAGACGCACCCCGCTTTCCCAGGCACGTTCGACCCCTGCCCCGGCAATACCATCACCAATCAGGGCCACGCGGTTTTCACGGTCACCCAGCCAGAAGCCGCCGATCGAGGCTTCCGGCTGGGCATGGCGCCATAAATGGGAGACTTCGACTTCAACCGGCCATGGCAAACCCAGCAAACCCATCAAGGCCGAGGCGGCACGGGTGCTGGCCTCCATCTGCGACACATCCAGGAAAGTTTCAGCAAACTCATGGCTGCTGTGCACCGCCCACAGACCCTCGCCACCGCTTGGCTGCGGCACCGCCAGATCAATCAGGTGGTCGTCAAACTTGATGACATCTGCTGCAGGTCCCCCTTCCCAACGCATCAGGAATGACCAGGTCGGGCGATACCGCACCTCGCCAAGACGTTCATTCAGGCGTGGCAACGCATGGAGCAGAGGGATCGCCTGCGGCACCGGCACGCTGCAAATCACGCAGTCGTAGTCGGCCATGGTCTGTCCGTTTTCCAGAATGATCGTGCGCGGCTGGATCGCGGTGACGCGCGCCGAGGTATGCAGGCGCGCCGTGCTGCCCAGTATCTGGCGCACCAGCTGCGAAGGCTCGATCAGCGGCGTGTAGTGATTTTGCAATTGTGCCCGCGCCCATGATTGGTTAGCGCGCCCATGCAGAATGTCGCGAACCGGCGCCAGCCAGCCCTTGCGCACCCAGTCGCGCAGCTGGCTGCGAAAAGGATCGCGCTTCGCCGAAATGAAAGGGGATCCCAGCGTGGCCCACCCCTGTTCCAGGCGCCGGGTCG
>JAABQE010000022.1 GCA_011391655.1 Hydrogenophilales bacterium | reverse complement strand
TACCCCCTGCGCGCCCGCCGCCTTGACGGCATCGAGATCGCTGAGCAGTTCGATGTTCGCCATCAACGCAATGGGGGTGCCGTCGAGCGTGGCCGACTTGCTGGATTTAATGCGTTTGAGCTTTTCGGTATCGATGCGCCACTGGTTTTGTCGCAGCCGGTATTCGGCCAGTGCGGAGTCGTCCGGGTTGACGATCACTACGCCATCGCGGCCATCGACGATCAACAGGTCGTGATCGCGGATTAGGCCGCGTGCATTGTGCAGCGCCATGACCGACGGGATGGCCATGCTGCGCGCCAGAATCGCCGTGTGCGACGTGGTGCCGCCCAGATCGGTGATGAAGGCGGCGAAGTGCACGCTCTTGAACAGGATCATGTCGGCGGGCGACAGTTCGTGCGCGACCAGAATGCGTTCCTCGTCGAAGTTGACGTCGAGCGGCAAATGGCTGGGATGGCCGAGCAGCACCTTGAGAACGCGCTGCACCACTTGCACCACGTCATCCTGGCGGCTGCGCAAATAGGTGTCCTCGATTTCATCGAAGCGCGCTACCAGGGCTTCCATTTGTTGCGCCAGCGCCCATTCGGCGTTGCATTGCGATTCGCTGATCAGACGCTTGGGCTCCTCGGCAATGGTCGAGTCGCCAAGGAACATCAGGTGCATGTCGAGGAAGGCTGACAGCTCAGCCGGCGCATGAGCCGGGATCTGGCTGCGCAGCGTTTCCAGTTCGGCACGGGTGGTGAGGATGGCCTCGTCGAAGCGTGCCAGTTCCTCGGGAATATATTGGCGGTCCAGCATGTACTGCGGCACTTCGACGCGTGCACTCGACGTGATGTGCGCATAGCCGATGGCGATCCCGCCGGACACCCCGATGCCGTGCAGGGAAAAGCTCATAGCTCTTCCCCAAAGCCGCCTGAGATCAATTCCGCCAGCGCATGCATTGCTTCGGTTTCGTCTTCGCCGTCGGTTTCCAGCGTGATGATGCTGCCCTTGGCGGCTGCCAGCATCATGACCCCCATGATGCTTTTGGCATTGATGCGGCGGCCGTTGCGCGTCATGAACACCTGGCTCTTGAAGCCGGAGACGAGCTGGGTGAGCTTGGCGGACGGGCGCGCATGCAGCCCGAGCTTGTTGACGATTTCAACGTCCCGTTGCTGCATGGCACATAGTCTCGGAAATATGGTTGATGCTGTTGCGTCCGCCTTCGACGATGCGTTCGATAAGTTGCGGCAGGGCCAGCGTCTCGCGGTAGTTCAGCGCTTTCAGCAGCATCGGCAGATTGACGCCGGAGACGCCTTCGATGTGCGCCGGTTCGAGCAGCCGGCACAGCGTGTTGCTGGGGGTGGCGCCGTAGACATCGGTCAGCACCAGGATGCCGTCACCTTCATCGAGTTCGGCCAGCCGTAACTGCAGCGCTTTTTGCCGCTCGTCCGGGTCGGCATGGCCGATGAAATCGAGCGTGGCCAGACCGCGCGGAGGTTGCCCCAGCACATGGGTTGCGCACTCGACCAGACTGTCGGCGAGCGAACCGTGGGCGACGATGAGGATGCCTATCATGGTGAAGGGGTGTACATCAAAGCAAAGGCGACATTCTAGTGGAGACGGGCCGCCAGCGTGGGGGAACGATGTGTTTTACCGCTGGTATCCACGACCAGATAGTCACGAATCCCCAATCGTGCGGCGTGATCCGCCAGCCGTGCCGCACCGTCGATGAACAAAGGTTTCGACAGTGCATCCGAGCGCGTGCCCGCCCGCGCGCCATGCAGCAGGATCGTCACCGACTGCATGCCCGTGGCCGGCCAGCCGCTGCGCGGATCGATCAAATGGCTATAGCGCCGCCCGCCTGCCTCGAAATAACGCTGGTAATCGCCCGAGGTACCGATCGCTTCGCCGTCCAGCAAGTCCAGCGTCGCCAGCGTGCCCGCCTTGCGCGGATGCTGGATACCGACACGCCACGGCCTGTCGCCATGCTGCCCCAGCGCGATCACGTTGCCGCCGATGTTCACCAGTGCATTTTGGATGCCGTGTGCCTTCATGATCGCCACCGCGTCGTCCAGCGCGCGGCCTTTGGCGTAGCCGCCGAGGTCGAGTTGCACCGCTGGGTTGTCGCTCCAGACCCGGTTGTTTTCAATATGCAGATTGCCCATGCGGGGCTGCCGCTGGACCCACCCGGCAATCGTGGCGGCATCCGGTACCCGCGATTGCGGCGTGTCGGCATGAAACCCCCACAACGCAATCAGCCCGCCGATGGCTGGGTTGAACAGATCACCGGACTGGATCGAGAATGTTCGCGCGTCGCGCAGCATCGTTGCGAGTTCGGGCGTGACGGTCTCCCGCGCGCCTGTCGCCAGCGCCGCGTTCAGCCGCGACAACTCGCTCGGTTGCCAGGCATGCAACTGTCGATGCAGCGCATCGAAGCGCGCCAGCACGGCAGCGGTCGCCTGCCTGGCCTGCGTGTCCGGCGCACCGTACACGCTGATTTCGACCAGGGTTCCGAATACATACGACTGCTGCTGCGTCAACGGCGGCGGACTGCAGGCGGCAAGCGTCCATAGCAGCAGAAACCACAGGCAGGCTCGCGCTGGCCGCATGCGCGAACCCGGCATCAAGGGCGAATCGCGGTTGAACAACCACGCTCGATCGCAGCGATGAATTGCACGGCGACATCATGTTTCGTCTGCGCCGTGATTTCCTGGAAACCGGTGGGGCTGGTGACGTTGATTTCGGTCAGGCAGTCCCCAATCACGTCAAGTCCGGCGAGGAAGATGCCGTTTTCTTTTGCCCAGGGCGCGATGGCTTCTGCGATTTCACGGTCACGTTCCGACAGCGGCTGTGCGCGGGCCGTGCCGCCGGCGGCGAGGTTGCCACGCGTTTCGCCGGCCTTGGGAATGCGCGCAAGCGCCCACGGCACGACTTCGCCGTCGATCAGCAATATCCGTTTGTCGCCCTCGCTGATCGCGGGCAGATAACGCTGCGCCATGATGGCGCGACGGCCGTGGTGGGTGAGCGTTTCCAGAATGGCGTTGCGGTTGGGGTCGGCAAGCGTGAGGCGAAAGATGCCGCTGCCGCCCATTTCGGTGAGCGGCTTGACGATGATGTCGTGATGTTCGGCGAGAAAGTCGCCGATGGCGGTCGCGTCAGCCGATACCAGCGTGGGGGCGATGAAACCGGGGAAATTCAGGATGGCGAGTTTCTCGTTGAAGTCACGCAGACACGCCGGTTGATTCAGCACGAGTGCACCGTTGGTTTCGGCGATGCCGAGCAGATGCGTCGCCAATACATAATCGATATCGACTGGCGGGTCGGTGCGCATCACCACGGCGTTGAAGTCCTTCAGGACGCAATCGCGGGTTTCGACCACGCGATACCAGTCGTCATCGGCACGCACGTCGAGCGTGCTGCAGATGGCGTGCGTGATGCCGTGTTGTACGTTGAGCTGGCGCGCTTCTGCGGCAAACACGGCGTGCCCGCGAACAGCCGCCGCGCGCATCATCGCCACGCTCGAATCTTTATACGGCTTGAGTCCGGCCAGCGGATCGATGATGAACAGCAGTTTCATGTGGCTGCATTCAGCGCGTCGTCAAGTTCGATACTGGCCGCCAGCATCGCCAGCCGCGCGATGACGCCGTAAGCGTAAAAGCGATTCGGGCTGGCGTCGGGGTTGGCGCTGCGGTCGGGCATCACGCAGGTTTCGTCGAACGCAAGGGGTACAAAGTGCATGCCGGGGCTGTTGAGATTTTCGTCGATGCCGCGTCCGGTGTGGACGCGGTAAAACCCGCCGACGACAAAGTTGTCGAGCATGTAGACCACCGGCTCGGCAATGGCGTCGTTGATGCTTTCAAACGTGTAGACGCCTTCCTGGATCAGTACTTCGCTGATGTCCATGCCTTCCTTGCCAACCGCCATTTTGTTGCGCTGCTTGCGGTTGAGTTCGCGCACGTCATCGGGCGATTTCACGGTCATGATGCCCATGCCGTAGGTGCCGGCATCGGCCTTGACGATGACGAAGGGCGGCTGGTCGATTTTGTATTCGGCGTATTTCAGTTTGATCTTGTCGAGCAGTTTGCCGACCTTGTCGGCCAGGCAATCTTCACCCTGACGGGCGTGAAAATCGATCTTGCCGCAGTGGTCGAAGTAGGGATCGATCAGCCACGGGTCGATGTTGATCAGGCGCGCAAACTCGCTGGCGACATGCTGATAGGCCTTGAAATGCAGCGACTTGCGGCGCGTGGCCCAGCCCGCATGCAGCGGCGGCATGATGGCTTGTTCGATGTTTTTCAGGATGTCTGGCACGCCCGCCGACAGGTCGTTATTGAGCAGCACCGCGCAGGGATCGAAGCCTTCCAGACCGATGCGATCGCCCTTGCGGATCAGCGGTTCCAGCGTGAGCCGCCCACCGCCTGGCAGTTCCAGCGTGGTCGGCTGGGTAATCTCGGGAATCAATGTGCCGATGCGAACGATGAGGCCGGTCTGGCGCAGGATGTGCGCGAGTACCGCGACGTTTTGTAGATAAAAGGTGTTGCGGGTGTGGTTCTCGGGAATCAGTAGCAGGCGCTGCGCATCGGGGCAGATTTTTTCCACTGCGCCCATCGCCGCGTGGATGCTCAGGGACATGAACGCCGGATTCAGATTGTTGAAGCCGCCGGGGAACAGATTGGTGTCCACCGGCGCCAGCTTGAAGCCAGCGTTGCGGATATCCACCGAGGTGTAAAACGGCGCGGATTGTTCCTGCCATTGCTGGCGAAACCAGTGTTCGATGGTCGGCTGCGCGTCGAGCAGGCGTTTTTCCAGCTCAAGCAGCGGGCCGGTGAGTGCAGTGGTGAGGTAGGGAACCATACAATGCGCCTTTCGTAAGAATCACTATTTTAGGTCATTGCCGATGTTTGACATCGTTTTGTATCAGCCCGAAATTCCGCCCAATACCGGCAACCTCATTCGCCTGGCGGCCAACACGGGGTGTCGCCTGCACCTGGTCGAGCCGCTGGGGTTTGACCTGTCCGACAAACAGGTCGCGCGCGCCGGACTGGATTATCACGACATGGCCTGTGTGCGGGTGCACGCAGACTGGGCGGCGGTGCAGGCGGCGCTTTCCGGCAGGCGCTGGTTTGCACTTACGACCAAGGGCTGTGCGCGCTATGCCGATGTGGCTTTTCAGGCTGACGATGTGTTCGTTTTTGGCCCCGAATCGCGCGGCCTGCCGGCGGACCTTCTGGCGCAGTTCAACGCGGATCGCCGTTTGCGCCTGCCGATGCTGCCCGGCTCGCGCAGCATGAATCTGTCGAATGCGGTCAGCGTGGTGGTGTTTGAAGCCTGGCGGCAGAACGGTTTTGCCGGCGGCGCTTAGACGAGCTGGCATGGTATACCCACTGTATGCCTGCGACCGCCGCCAGTCTGGATCGTTTTACGCCTGCGGCTTAGGCACGCTGGTTTCCACGCGGTTGCGACCGGACGCTTTCGCGTAGTACAGGCAGCGGTCCGCTTTTTTGATCAGCGCATCGAGGTCGTCACCGGGTGCGTATTCCGCCACACCGAAGCTGCAGGTGATTTGTCCGACATCGGAGAAAGGCTGCCTTTCGAGCATCATGCGCAGTTTTTCGGCGAGCAAACGGCCGGCATTGAGATCGCTGCCTGGCAGCAGAATCACAAATTCCTCCCCGCCCCAGCGTGCGAACAGGTCGATTGTCCGAATCGTGCTGCCTACCGTCACGGCCAGTTGAGTCAGCACGCGATCGCCCGTTTGGTGGCCAAAAGTATCGTTGACGCGCTTGAAGTGGTCGATGTCAAACAAAATAAGCGATAGCGGATTGGTAAACCGTGTTGCGCGACTGATTTCGCTTGCCAGCACTTCATCGAAATGTCGCCGGTTGCAAATGCCGGTCAGGGTGTCGGTGGTGGCCATCTGCTTGAGCCTTTCCTCGGTTTGAACGCGCTCGGTCGCATTGCGCACGATGCCCACCGCGTTCCATTTTCCGCGTAACTTGATGGCCGAAAGCGAGACGTCTACCGGAAACTCTTCACCGTTTTTGTTCTTTGCCCGAAATGTCGTTGTTCGCCCTATTGCAGAGCCTTCACCTGTCGCGGCAAAGCGTGCAAACCCTGCATGGGCTCGTTCAAGGTAGCGCTCGGGGACGATCAGCGCATGCAAATCCTTGCCGACGACTTCGGCCTCGGCGAAGCCAAACATGTGTATTGCTGCAGGGTTCCAATAGGTCACCCTGCCGGCAGAGTCGATCATCATTACCGCATCCTGCGCTGCATTGGTGATGCTGCGCAGCACTTCTTCACGTTCGGCCAGTTCACCCGAGCGTATCTGGACAAGTTGCTCCAACTCGTCGCGGCTGCGCTCGAGCACGCGCTGTGCCTCCTTGATCGCAGTGATGTCGGTACGCACCGATACATACCGGCTGGGCAAGCCATTCTCACCCACAAAGGGAAGAATGCTGGAATCGACCCAGTAGAAGGTGCCGTCCTTGCGCCGATTGCAGACTTCGCCGCGCCACACCTTGCCTCTACTGATCGTGGACCACAGGTCACTGTAGAAAGCACTCGTGTGCTGGCCGGATTTGAGTAAACGATGGTTCTGGCCTAACAATTCCTCACGCGAATACTGGCTGGCTTCGCAAAACTTGTCGTTTACCGCCGTGATGTTTCCGTGTGTGTCGGCAACGCTCACGATGTTGTGCTCGTCCAAAGCCAGCTTCTGGAATTGCAGATCCAGGTTGGATGCCTGCAGGTGCTCGCTGGCGTCAGTCAGACGGGAGATCAGGCCGCTCATTTTGCGGGTGGTCAGAATGAAAATGCCCCATATCAGTAGCAATCCGGCCAGCCCGCCAGCAATTAACAGTGCGGCAGCTCGATTCTGTACTTTGCGCCTGGTCGTGGCGTGATCGTGCGTTTGACTAATCGCCCCTTCCAGCAATTCGGTCAGGGTGTTGATCACTTTGGTTTGTGCCGGAACGATATGGTTAATCATCATTTCCTCAGCTTCGGCATATTGCCCTGACTCTATGAGTTTGATGACGCGATCCTGCAATGGTATGACCATTGTGATTTGCATGTACTGCTTCGCTAAAAGGGCGCGCTCGGCTTCGGTTAGCGTGAGTTGTTTGAGTTGTGTGAGAGCAATACCAAAAGCAGCACCCTGTGCGTAAAAACGCTGAATTTCTTCATCTTTTACAAACGGATCGTCTGTATGCACTGCTTTGAAAAGCGAAAGGATTCGCTCATGGCTGGCAAGTTGCATCCGGTAGAGCTTTTCCAGCACTGCCTGATCGTGGGAAACGATTTCATTCATTGCCCGATTGCCCACCTCGACCCGCCAAAAGCTGAGCGCCGTGATGAACACGATCACGCACATGACCGCGCCAAACCCCCAGCGCATGATGCGTGGCGTAAACGCGTGTGTCTCGGCCGGGGTTGGAAGTAGGGTAGAAGGTCGGGTCGGCATGCAGGATTTCTTCGTTAATCGGGATGCGGGCTGTGAGCTCGCATCCCGGGTGTATCAGTGGGCTGTTTCATGCGCACAAGCGAGGCCATTCTTGATCGGGCTGGCCGGGTCGTGCGGAGACAACTCAAATTGACCGGACACTCCATGCCACCTCTCAAGCCTGTTGGCGCCATATCTTGCTTAATTAAACCCAGGTTTTGTCGCGTCTTCAGGTCGTGAAGCGACGCGTATGTTTACGGCTAAATTGACAGAAACAATAGGGGGACGTTGGCGCGGCCGGGGTTGGGCGCTGACGGGTTTTTCGGGGGATTTCCGCCTGGTCGACCAGGCGGATCAGACCGTTGTTAAAACTCTGCCCGGATATGCCGGTTCAGCAGCGTGTCGACGGCTTGCGCAGCAGGCAGGCCTTCAAACAGCATTTGGCAGACTGCGCGGGTGATGGGCATGTCGACGTCCAGTTCGCTGGCCAGGGCGGCGACTTCGCGGGCAGTGGTGACGCCTTCGGCGACGTGGCCGAGTTCGCCGAGAATGGCGTCGAGGCTTTGGCCGCGCGCGAGGCGCAGGCCGACCTGGCGGTTGCGTGAGAGGTCGCCGGTGGTGGTGAGGATCAGGTCGCCCAAACCGGACAAGCCCATGAAGGTCTCAAAGCGGCCCCCATACTGGACGCCGAGGCGGGTCATTTCGGCCAGGCCGCGTGTGATGAGCGCAGCGCGGGCGTTGTGGCCGAGTTGCAGACCGTCGCAAATACCGGCGGCGATCGCCATGACGTTTTTCAGCGCACCGCCGATTTCGACACCGACGACATCGTCATGGGCATAAATGCGCAGCCGTTGGCTGGACAGGGTTTCGGCCAGATGCTGCGCCAGCGCGGTGTCGTGGGCGGCGAGGGTGAGCGCGGTGGGGTAGCCCTGTGCAACTTCCTGCGCAAAGCTGGGGCCGGACAGCACGCCGCTTTGCGCATGGGTGGGCAGCAGGTCGGCAATGAGCTGGTGCGGCAGTTTGCGGCTACCGGGCTCGAAGCCTTTGCACACCCACAGCAGCGGTGCCAGCCTGGGGCGCTGCGCCAGCGCGGTCAGGGTGGGGCGCAGCGCGCCGCTGGGGACGGCGATGACGACGAGGTCTGCGTCATCGACGGCGGCATTGAAATCCGGGTTGAACTGCAGGCTGTCCGGTAACGGGCAGCCGGGCAGGTAATGGCTGTTGACGCGCTGGGTGCGCATGGCGTTGAGTTCGACCGTGTTGCGCCCCCACAAGGCAACGTCGTGGTGGGGGGCCCAACTGGCCGCCAGTGCGGTGCCCCAGGCACCAGCGCCGAGGACTGACAGTTTCATCGCCATGCCTTTAGCGCCCCCAGGCTTCGTGCGCGGGCAGCCAGCCGGCGAAGCCGTCAGCATGCTTTACCGGCAGCCAGCCGTACGCGTCGGCGGGGCCGGTGACACTGAGCAGCACCCCGCGCGCAGCACGCATCACGACTTCGGCATCGGGTCGCGGCTGTTTGCGGATGGCGCTGGTTTCGGCTTTGATCATGATGCTTTTGGCGCCACCGAGGGCTGATTTCTCGACCCAGCTCAGGCGGCCGCTGAAGTCACGTACCTTGATCCATGATTCGGTATCGACTACCACTTCCAGCGGCAGGCCGCTGCCTGCAATGGCCATTTTTCCGGCGGCCGTGGAGGGCGCGTCATACAGGATGGTGGCGCGCCCGGTGCTGCGGTATTCCAGCGCGCTGGCAGGGTGCGCCAGCGCCAGCAGCAAACCGGCTGCAAGTAGCGAACCGTGCTTCAACAAACCCGGCTCAATGTGTTTGTGCGGGGGCAGCCTGTTGCTGCTGCTGGGCCTGCTGTTGCGCGAACAAGGCTTCAAAGTTGACCGGGTTCAGCAGCAGGGGCGGGAAGCCGGCGCGGATCACCACGTCGGACACGGTCTCGCGCAGATACGGAAACACGATATTGGGACAGCCGATGCCTAGCACCATGGGAACCTGATCCTGCGGCACGTTCTGGATGCGGAACACGCCACCCTGGGTGCACTCGACCAGGAACATGGTTTTGTCGCCGATTTTTGCGGTGACGGTGACGGTGATGCTGGTGTTGTACATGTCTTCGCCCAGCGCGCGGCTTTCGGTTGACATGTTGACTTCCATTTGCGGGGCTTCGCGTTCCAGGTAAATGGCGGGGGCGTTGGGCACTTCCACCGACAGGTCCTTGACGTAGAGTTTTTCGATATTGAATGTAGGCTGTTGCGCGTCGGTCATGATAGTTCCCTTGGTCAGAAAAACCGGAGCCTGCGCTCCGGGGTGGTGCGTATTTTACACGCGCTTCAAGACACCTTTATTGAATGCCTTGCGATGCCAGCCAGCGTTTCAGTGCATGCGCTTCCATCGCGCCCGAGGTGCGCGCCACTTCGGCGCCGTTCTTGAACAGGATCAGGCTGGGGATGCCTTTGATGTGGTGGCGCATGGAAACCTGCGAATTCGCTTCGGTATCGACCTTGGCAAAGCGCACCCGTGTGCCCATTTCGGCGGCAACCTGCTGGAATATCGGCGCCATCATTTTGCAGGGGCCGCACCAGTCGGCCCAGAAATCGACCAGCACCGGCAGGCCGGCCCTGGCGATAAAGCGGTCAAAATTGCTGGCGTTGAGGTCGACCGGTTTGCCGGGCAAGAGCAGCGCGCCGCATTGGCCGCATTTAGGGGCATCGGCCAGGCGTTCGTCCGGTACACGATTGAGCGCGAGGCAGTGGGGGCAGGCAAGTTCCATCAGGACTCCTTGAGGCGAATGATCGTCGCCTCAAGATGGTGACGCGCGTCGGAAAATCAAGCGCTGGCGAGCAGCGGAACCAGCCCGCCTGCCGCATCCAGCGCAGCGGTGTCGTCGAAGCCGCCGACGTGGGTGTCGCCAATGAATACCTGCGGCACGGTGCGGCGGCCGCTGCGGGCGATCATTTCCTCCTGTTTCGCCGGGTCGAGATCGATGCGGATTTTTTCGATCTCGGTGACACCGCGGCTCTTGAGCAAACGCTCGGCAGAGACGCAATAGGGGCAAACGGCGGTGCAATACATTACGACTTTGGCCATGGTGGCTCCTTTTCGGATGGGGGGTGGGGGACGGATTACTTGGTGGTGGGCAGGTTGGCGCGTTCCCACGCGATGATGCCGCCGGCCTGGTTGTAGACGGTCTCGAAGCCGGCTTTTTTCAGCATGCCGCAGGCGCGCGCCGAGCGCTGGCCGCTGCGGCAGGTGACCAAAACCGGCTTGCCCTTGAATTTCTCGAGTTCCTTGATGCGGTTGGCCAGTTGTCCCAACGGAATATGCTTGGCTTTGGGGATGTGGCCCGCAGCGAATTCCTTGTCTTCGCGCACATCCAGCACCAGGGCGTCATCGTTGTAGAGCCGGGTGGCTTTCAGCGTGTCGGCGTGCTCGACGCCGGACAATTTGCTGCCGATGAACGACCAGGCCAGCATGGCGCCGGAGGCCAGCGCCAGGGACGCAAGCATCCAGTTGTCTTCGATAAATTGCATATCCATAAATATTCTCGCTTAGAGGCCGCAGCCTGGTTTGACACCGGCTTTTTTCAGCATGGCGTCCATGGGACAGAAACGTGTGATGCCGGACTGGAACAGGTTGAAACTGACAAACGCGGTGAACCACAGCCAGGAAGCCTGGGTCAGGTCGACGCTGCCGTAAAAGTGGGCCAGCGCCAGCGATAGCAGGATGAAAAAGCCCGCAACGATGCGCTCAATGGTCATGGGGAAACTCCTGGGATGACGAATGTTTGCGGAAATTGGCGGCGTAATACAGCACCGGAATGACCACCAGTGTCAGCAAGGTGGAGACGAAGATGCCGAATATCAAGGATACCGCGAGTCCGGAAAAAATCGGGTCGTCGAGGATGAAAAACGCCCCCATCATGGCAGCCGCGCCCGTCAGCACGATGGGTTTGGCGCGGGTGGCGCCGGCCTGGATCACGGCTTCCTGAAAGTCCATGCCCTCAGTGACTTGCTGGTTGATGAAATCGACCAGCAGGATGGAGTTGCGCACGATGATGCCGGCCAGCGCGATCATGCCGATCATCGAGGTGGCGGTGAATTGCGTGCCAAGCAGGGCGTGGCCGGGCATTACGCCGATGATCGTGAGCGGAATCGGCGCCATGATGATGAGCGGCGTCAGATAGCTCTTGAATTGCGCCACCACCAGGATGTAAATCAGCATCAGCCCGAACGCATAGGCCAGTCCCATGTCGCGGAAGGTCTCATAGGTGACCTGCCATTCGCCGTCCCATTTCAGGCTGAATCCGGCATAGGGATCGTCGGGCTGGCGGATGAAGTATTCGGTCAGCGTGCCGCCTTCTTTCAGCGCTTTGCCGGATAAGGCGCTACGCATCTCGAACAGGCCGTACAGCGGTGAATCCAGCTTGCCGCCGGTGTCGCCCACCACGAATACCACCGGCAGCAGGTCCTTGTGGTAAATGGTTTTTTCGCGTGTGCTCGGCATCACCTCCACCAGTTCGGACAGCGGGATCAGCCGCCCATTGTTGCCACGCACGGTGAGCTTCAGCAGGTGGTCAATCCCGGACTGCTGTTCCGGCGGCAGGGTGATGCGCACCGGAATTTCGTATTTGGCGCCGCTGCCGTGGATGGGGGTGATGTTTTCGCCCGCCAGCCCCATCTTCATCGCCGCGACGATGTCCTGCTGCGTGACGCCCGCCAGCGCTGCCTTGCTTTTCAATACATGCAGCACCAGACGGCGGGCATCGTCCTCTACCGTGTCGTCGACGGCGACCAGGTTGGGGGTCGCCTCGAAGACGCCGCGAACCTGCTTGGCGACGGCGATTTGCGCGTCGTAATCGGGGCCGTAGATTTCGGCAACGATGGGCGACATCACGGGCGGGCCGGGCGGCACCTCGACCACCTTGACGTCGGCGCCGTATTTTTTGGCGATCGCTTCGACCGCGGGGCGCAGCGCCTGCGCAATCTCGTGGCTTTTGCGTGTGCGGTCATGCTTGTCAACCAGATTGACTTGCAGGTCGCCGACCTCGGGGCCGGAACGCAGGTAATACTGTCGCACCAGGCCATTGAAGTTGATCGGTGCGGCTGTGCCGGCATAAGCCTGGTAATCGGTGACTTCTGGCGTGGTGGCGACAGCCGTACCCATTTCGCTCAAGACCTGGGCCGTTTTTTCCAGTGGTGTACCGACCGGCATGTCGACAATGATCTGGAATTCCGACTTGTTGTCGAACGGCAGCATTTTTAGAATGACCAGCTTGAATGCGGGCAGGGCAACCGAAACCAGAATGGCCAGCGCAATTGCCAGCCACAGCTTGTGGCGTGCACCCTTGCCGGTGTGGCCGCGCAGAAAAGGCGTGAGGCGGGTGCGGAACAGATTGACCAGCTTGGTGTCGCCAGCAGGAGCGGCGTGCGCGTCCTGTTTGATCAGTTTCAACGCCAGCCACGGGGTGACGATGAAGGCAATGGCCAGTGAGATCAGCATGCCGATCGAGGCGTTGATCGGGATCGGGCTCATGTAGGGCCCCATCAGGCCGGAGACGAAGGCCATCGGCAGCAATGCGGCGATCACGGTGAGCGTGGCGAGGATGGTGGGGCCGCCGACCTCGTCCACCGCACGCGGAATGATGGCTTCGAGGCCGTCGTGATCGAGATTCATGCGGCGATGAATGTTTTCCACCACCACGATGGCATCGTCGACCAGGATGCCGATCGAAAAAATCAGCGCGAACAGCGACACCCGGTTGAGGGTGAAACCCCACGCCCACGAGGCGAACAAGGTGGCTGCCAGCGTCAGCAATACCGCTGCGCCGACGATCAGCGCTTCGCGCTTGCCTATCGTAAACAACACCAGCAACACCACCGAGGCGGTGGCGAAGATCAGCTTCTGGATCAGCTTCTTGGCCTTGTCGTCGGCGGTCGCGCCGTAGTTTCGGGTGATGCTGACTTCGATGCCTTCCGGCAATACGCTGTTTTGCAGGGCGTTGACCCGGGCGATGACTTTTTCCGCGACGTCGACCGCGTTTTCACCCGGTTTCTTGGAAACTGCCAGCGTCACGGCCGGGTAGGTCTGGCCCGTGTCGGCCTGGTGTGTACCACCTGCGCCCACGCCATGCCAGACGTAGTTCACTGGCAGGTCGGGGCCTTCCACGACATTGGCAACATCGCTGATGAAGACCGGACGGCCCCGCGCAACGCCGACCACCAGCTGTTTGACGTCTTCAGCCCCGCCCAGAAAAATGCCTGTTTGCACGAGGATTTCCTGGTTGTTCGATACCAGCGCGCCTGCAGGGTGCGCCGTGTTCGCGGTTTGCAAGGCCGCGCGGATATCCTGGGCCGAGATGCCGAACGCGGTCATGCGGTCGGGATCCAGCAGCACCCGCACCGCTGCGCCGGGGCCGCCGACGGTGCTGACTTCGCGGGTGCCTGCGATGCGTTTCAGCTCGATTTCAGCGGTATGTGCGGTCTGCTCCAGTTCATAGGCGCCGCGTGCCGGGTCGCGCGTCCACAAGGTGACGGTCACAATCGGCACGTCGTCGATGCCGAGCGGCTTGATGATGGGTTCGCCGACGCCGAGTTCAGGCGGCACCCAGTCGCGGTTGGCCTGGATGGCGTCGTATAGCCGCACCAGCGCCTGCGTACGATCCTGTCCCACCAGATATTGCACGGTCAGCACCGCCATGCCGGGCTTGGAAACCGAATAAATGTGTTCGATGCCGGCGATCTGCGACAGCACCTGCTCGGCCGGGGTGGCCACCAGCGCTTCCACATCCTTCGCCGACGCCCCGGGGAACGGGATGAACACGTTGGCCATGGTCACGTTGATCTGGGGTTCCTCTTCGCGTGGCGTGACCAGAATGGCAAACAGCCCCAGCAGCGCTGCGATCAATGCTATCAAAGGAGTGAGTTGGGAGGTGAGGAAGAAGCGCGCGACGCGTCCGGAGAATCCCATGCGAGGCTCCTGATTACCGGGCGGGCTGGTTGGCGGCGCTTTTGGCGTAGATGCCCGCCTTGACCGGTTCAAGTGCGATGATCTCGCCCGCGTCCAGGCCAGCCAGCACAGCCACCTGCCCGCGCGGTGTCGGAGTGCCCAGACGCACCTGCCGCAGGCTGACCGTGTTCTGCTTGACGGTGTATACGGCCGTGATTTCGGAGCGGCGCACCACCGCGCTGGCTGGAATGGTCAGCGTGCGCACGCTACCCGTCGAAAAATGGGCGCGCGCGAACATGCCGGGGATCACGCCTGGCAGATTGGCCGGCAGATTAATGCGTATCAGCGTGGTGTGGGTGGCCGCATCGGCGGCTGGCAGCACGGTGATGCTCGCAGCGTCGATCCACTGCTTGATCGAGGGGATTTCGATCGCAACGTGTGGGGCGGCTTTTACCTCGGCCAGCCTGGATTGCGGAATGTTGGCGATTACCCGCATCTGCCTGGGGTCAAACAGGGTCATCAGCGGTTTGCCGGGGCTGACCGTTTCACCCGCTTCCACGTGGCGGGCGGCCACAACGCCAGACAGCGGTGCGGTGATGGTGGTGTAGCCACTGAGTGCGGCAGACTGCCCCACGCCGGCAGTGGCCGCACGTGCGGCGGCTTCGGCTGCGCGGAACTCGGCGCGGGCACGATCCAGTGCGGCCTGGCTAATGAATTTCTGCTTGAAGAGTTGCTGTTGACGTTCGAAATGGGCGCGTGCGTTAGTCAGGGTGGCGTTGGCCTGCGCGACTTGTGCCTGGCTGCTTTCAACCGCGGAAGTCAACTCCTGTGCCGACAGGCGAACGATGATCGCACCGGCTTTAACCGGGTCGCCCGCATCAACATTGACCGCC
>JAABQE010000021.1 GCA_011391655.1 Hydrogenophilales bacterium | reverse complement strand
GGCCTGCAGGTTGCCGTCGGCGGCGCGCGCGGCCCACTCGTCGAGTGTGCCGAGTTCGGCTTTCAGCAGCTTGTTGTCGACCAAGCTATCGAGCGTGCCGGCCGGCTTGCCGATGAGCCTTTCCAGCGTACGCAGGCGGATGTTGAGGCTGTTCTGCTCGGCGATTTCCTGCGCGACCGCGAGGTCGAAGCGCGCCTGTGCTTCGTGGGTATCGGTAATAGTGGCAGTGCCGACCTCGAAATTGCGCTTGGCGGCAGCCAGTTGTTCGGTGATGGAGGCTTTCTGCGCATTGATGAAAGCGATGTTGTCCTGCGATTGCAGCACGTCGAAATAGGCCTGCGCGACGCGCAGGATCAGATCTTGCGCGGCCACCTTCAACTGCATTTCGGCAATCTTCACCTGTTCCTTGGCCTGCTCGTACTGCACCATGTTCTGCTTGCGGAACAACGGCTGGGCGGCTCTGATGCCGAGCTGGTTGGAGTCGAAACTATCGTTTCTGAGCTCGCCGCTGACATCGTTGTAGCGCATGTTGCCGCCCACATTGACGTTGGGCAGCAGCCCGGCGCGGCCCTGCACCGCCTTTTCCTGGCCGGCCTGATAGGCCGCGCGGGCTGCAGCGAATTGCGCATCGTAGGCCAGCGCGTCGCGGTAGACGTCGGTCAGGTTGGTGGCGTGGGCGGCGGGTGCCAAGGCCAGCGTCAGTGCAAAAAACAGGGGTTTGAATTGCATGATGGATCCAGTTTTAGATATTGAGTCAGTAGCGCGGCATGGCTGGGTCGACTTCGTCTGCCCAGGCGGCCACGCCGCCCGATAGATTGACGACATCGCCAAAACCGAGCGACTCAAGGTAGCGTGCCGCATGATAACTGCGCACGCCATGATGGCAGATGACAACCGTTTCGGCGTCCGGGTTCAATTCCCGGATCCGCGCGGGCAATTCGCCCATCGGAATCAGCACGGCACCGGGAATGCGGCACAGCGCGTCTTCCCACGGTTCGCGCACATCGAGCAGCGTTGGGGTGTGGCCCGCCTGCAGGTGTGCGGCGAGTTCGGCCGGACGGAACTGGCGCATGATCAGAACACGAACGCGATGGGCTGCGGGGCATTGACCAGTTCGGTCACGCAGGTTTCAAACAGTGTCACGCTGCGAAATGCGCCGGGCGCAGTGCAGGTGATGAGCTGGGCCTGCATCACGGGCGCGTTGCCGGTAATGGCGAACAGCCGTCCGCCTGTCCGTAGACGGTTGCGAAACGCGCCCGACAGCAAGGGTGTCGAGCCGGTCAGGACAATGACATCGAAATCGCCATCGAACGCCCAATCGCGGGCCGCGTCGGCGACGTGCAGGGCGACATTCTGAATGCCATGGGCGCGCAGCTTGTAGCCCGCGGCGGCAGAGAATTCCGGGTCAATTTCCACCGACACCACCTTGGCGGCGTTCATCGCCAGCAGCGCGGTGAGGTAGCCGCTGCCGGTGCCGATTTCCAGCACCTGGTCGCTGGGGCGAATCGCCAGCTCCTGGACCACCCGCGCTTCGAGTTTGGGCGTCCACATCGCCTGACCGTGGCCGAGCGGGATTTCCATGTCGACAAAGGCCAGGGCACGGTGCGCGTCCGGCACGAAGTCTTCGCGGTGAATTTTGAACAAAAGATCGAGCACGTCCTGATTCAGCACGTCCCAGGGGCGGATTTGCTGTTCCACCATGTTGTAGCGCGCCTGCTCGATGTCCATGTGTGCCCTTGAATATCAATAAGTTAGATGGGGACTTGCCTTGCAATTATTCCACATTTCGGCTAACTTGGACCGCTCGCCAGGGGTCTCCGGCTGGTTGTTCCGCAGCATGGAGTGAGACATACCCTTTGAACCTGATGCGGTTGATACCGACGTAGGGAGGCCGATAGTCGGCCTTGCTTCTTTTTTACCAGCGAGGCTGATTTCACAGCCTCCGTTTTATTTCCAGCGAGGCTGATTCATGGCCTCCTGCCTTATCTGGAGCGCACCATGAATGCCACCCCCAAGTTTCTCGCCGCCGACGCCCATGTCGATGCGCTCGCCGTCCAGCCCTTGCCGAATTCACGCAAGATTTACGTCGAGGGCAGCACGCCCGACATCCGCGTGCCGATGCGCGAAATCAGCCAGGACGACACGCCCACCAACCTTGGTGGTGAAAAAAACCCGGCCATTTTTGTTTACGACTGCTCGGGCCCTTACAGCGACCCGGCTGCCAGCATCGACATCCGCAAAGGCCTGCCCAGCGTGCGCACTCGCTGGATCGAAGCGCGTGGCGACACCGAGGTGCTGTCTGACCTGAGTTCGGAATACGGCCGCCAACAGGCCGCCAATCCCGAACTAGCCGGCATGCGCTTTCCCGAACTCGCGCGCACCCCGCGCCGCGCCAAGGCGGGCATGAACGTGACGCAGATGCACTACGCGCGCCGCGGCATCATCACCCCGGAGATGGAGTTCATCGCCATCCGCGAGAACAACAACCGCGTGGCGTATCTGGAATCGCTGAAGCAAACCGGTCCGCTGGGCGAGAAGCTCGCCGCGATGATGAACCGGCAGCATCCGGGGCAGAACTTCGGCGCCAGCCTGCAGAACGAAATCACGCCCGAGTTCGTGCGCAGCGAAATCGCGCGCGGCCGCGCCATCATCCCCAACAACATCAACCATCCCGAATCCGAGCCGATGATCATCGGCCGCAACTTCCTGGTGAAGATCAACGCCAACATCGGCAACTCGGCGTTGGGTTCGAGCATCCAGGAAGAAGTCGAGAAGATGACCTGGGCGATCCGCTGGGGCGGCGACACCGTGATGGACCTGTCGACCGGCAAGAACATCCACGAAACGCGCGAGTGGATCATCCGCAATTCGCCGGTACCGATTGGAACCGTGCCGATCTATCAGGCGCTGGAAAAGGTCGACGGCCGCGCCGAGGAACTGACCTGGGAAATGTTCCGTGACACGCTGATCGAACAGGCCGAGCAGGGCGTCGACTACTTCACCATCCACGCCGGCGTGCTGCTGCGCTACGTGCCGATGACCGCCAACCGCCTGACCGGGATTGTTTCCCGCGGCGGCTCGATCATGGCCAAGTGGTGCCTCGCGCATCACAAGGAAAGCTTCCTCTACACCCACTTCGAGGACATCTGCGAAATCATGAAGGCCTACGATGTCGCCTTCAGCCTCGGCGACGGCCTGCGTCCCGGCTCGATCTACGACGCCAACGACGACGCGCAGCTGGGCGAACTGAAGACGCTCGGCGAACTGACCCAGGTGGCGTGGAAGCACGACGTGCAGGTGATGATCGAAGGCCCCGGCCACGTGCCGATGCAGTTGATCAAGGAGAACATGGACATTCAGCTGGAGCAGTGCTCCGAAGCGCCGTTCTACACCCTGGGTCCGCTGACCACCGACATTGCCCCCGGCTACGACCACATCACGTCCGGCATCGGCGCCGCGATGATCGGCTGGTACGGCACCGCGATGCTCTGCTACGTCACGCCGAAAGAGCACCTCGGCCTGCCCGACAAGGACGACGTCAAGGAAGGCATCATCACCTATAAGTTGGCCGCCCATGCCGCCGACCTGGCCAAGGGCCATCCCGGCGCGCAGATCCGTGACAACGCCTTGTCGAAAGCGCGCTTCGAATTCCGCTGGGACGACCAGTTCAACCTCGGCCTCGATCCCGAAAAAGCCAAGCTATTCCACGACGAGACCTTACCCAAGGAATCCGCCAAGGTCGCGCACTTCTGCTCGATGTGCGGCCCGCATTTCTGCTCGATGAAAATCACCCAGGACGTGCGCGAATATGCCGCGAAAGAAGGCCTCAACGAAGCCGACGCGCTGGCCAAGGGTATGGAAGTCAAGGCGGTGGAATTCGTCAAGCAGGGTGCCGAGGTTTACCGCAAGGTCTGACCGCTCTCTCACCTTCAATCACGGTAGCCGGATTTGCACCGACACTTTTTCAGGCTGGCTGCCCGGCTTGCGGGCGCGCTGATTTTTTTGTGCAGCGCGCTGGCTCACGCGGCGACCCTGTCGGCCGCGATGGATCACGAGTCGGCCATTGGGCGGGCGACCGGTTTTCTGAAGGAGCAGCAGGGTCGGCTTGAGCTGCCGGACGTGGTGGCGGCCCATCGGGCAGGTCAGTTTGCGGCGGGCACCAGCCCGGTGCTGAATTTCGGCATCGGTTCGCAACCCGTGTGGATCCATTTCACGGTGGACAACCCGACCGCGACATTTCTGCAGCGGCGCGTGTCGATCGAGAATGCCTGGCTCGACCAGGTCGAGGTCTATTTCCAGCATCAGGGCAAAACCACTGCGGCGTATCGCGTCGGCGACCGCCAGGCCTTCGGCCAGCGCCCCATCGCGAGCCGCTATTTTGTATTCGATCCGGCGTTCGGCAGCGGGGTCAGCGAGGTGTTCATCCGCGTCGAAACGGCTGATCCCATGGTTGTCCCCATCACCCTGCTGAATCCGGAGACATTACGCATCCGGCAAACGCAGCAGGAGCTGAGTTACGGCGTCGTGTATGGGTTTCTGCTGGCCTTGATGGCCTACAACGCCATTCTGTTCATCAGCCTGCGCGGCTCGCAATACCTCTGGTATTCCGTCTATCTGGGCATGTTCATGGCCATG
>JAABQE010000020.1 GCA_011391655.1 Hydrogenophilales bacterium | reverse complement strand
CCGTGCGTCGCCAGTGAAATGGCGCTTTCATGATGGCAGCGAGGCCGCGCCACAGCAGTTGGCCGGAGCCATGTGCCGAGGTGCGGGTGGCGCGCAGCGCCAGGTAGAACGCCAGCGAGAAACTGACGCTGAGATTGACCAATCCGATCAGCACGACGCCGGCGACGGAGGCCAGCACGACGGGCAGGGCCAGTTGCCAGTCGAGGATCGGCAAGGCATAGCCAAGATTGGCGGCTGAAAAGGCAATGTGGCGGATGTCGAGCGGCAGGCCGGCGAGTTGGCCAAAGGCGCTGACGAGGCCGAGATAAAAACCGAAGAACACATTGCCCATGATGCCGCCCAGATGATGGCGCAGGTACTCGGCGATGCCCTGCCAGGCGCGCCGCCCCAGCAGCCGCTGCGGCCACGCCAGGCGCAGGAGGCGTTGCGGAATATGCTGGTAAACCGTCTTGTTGTCGTAGTAGCCGCTGACGATGCCGGAGAGGAACAGGCCGACGCCGGCCACGGCCGCATAGAACAGCGCGGCACTGCGGAACGGATCGATTTCGGCCAGCAACTTCGCCGCTTTGGTGGGATCGATAGCAGTGCCCCCCATCGCGTCGATCGCCAGCGCGATCAGAACGGCTGTGGCAAAGGCAAACAGCATGTTGCCGAGGATAGCTGCGGACTGCGAGCGCCATACCTTGTCGGCGAATTCATTGAGCAGCTTTTGCTGGGCGGCCTGGCCGCGCACTTCGGTGAGGGTGCGCGCGAACAGGCTTGCGGTCATGGCGGGCTGCTTGGTGGCGATCGTCAGGTGCAGCACATAAATCAGCACAAAGCCCAACGCGTAATTCAGGCTGACCAGCAGTGCTTCCTGCAGCGGAGCCAGGTGCAGCGCGACCACGCGGGCCTTCAGCAGTGCCATGCCGGCGATGATGATGCCGGCACCACTGGCCGCCCAGAACATCTGCCGCAGGGCGGCCCACCCTTCGGCAATATAGTGTTCGCCGGTCTGGCTGGCGAACTGGGTGATCTGGCGGGCGAGCCGGCCGGTGGTGTCGCGGAGCAGGCCACTGACACTGTGGCGCTCGTCGCTGGCTTCGATGAGTTTGACCAGCAGCGTGGCCAGCAGGGCATGCGGCGATTCGGTGGCGGGATCGGCGAGCGCGACGAGGGTGCGCAGCCGTGCCATTTGCTGGGTCAGTCGGGTCGACAGCAGGGTCAGGTCGATGCTGGTGCCGAGTTCCGCGCTGCGGCGGCGCACGCGGTCGAGCGCCTCGCTGCATTGATCGAGCAGTACGTCGATCTGCCGGACGTCGCCGGCCTGGCCACGCAGCCAGGCGTCGACTTCGTGGTGCAGCGCCAGAAACGGCGAATCGTATTCCTCCAGCGCGGGATCGAGGCGCAGCAGTTCGGCATTGAGGCCGCCGACGGCGATGCGGTGCGACAGGATGTTGATGGCGTTGGTGAGCACGCCGGGCGTGTCGCGCTGGAACAACTGCCGCACCTGCAGCAGATTGCACAGGCGCATCCAGGCTTCCGGTTCCGCCGTGCAGACCCAGGCACGGTCGCGTGGGGAGATCAGGGTATCGAGCCAGTCACGCAGGTGGCTGGCATCCTGTTCGGGCGGGAGCAGCTTGGAGCCGATGCGGCGCCTGAGTTCGGCGCCGAAGGGGCGGTCGGGCAGCAAGCCAGCGTCGGTCAATAGTCGGGTGGCCTGCTTGTTGGTGAACAGGGCGATCAGGTGATCGCGTAGCGCCGCGATATAAACCGGCTTCTGTTCCAGCAACGTGGTCAGCACGCCCAGGTTGTCGTGCGCCGTGGCGAGTGGCTGATTGGCGTGGGGGCGCAGGTGGAACCACAGCCGCGCCACCAGATCGATGTCGGCAGGCTGGGCCTCGGTCATGCGCGCCAGCGTCTGGTCGATGAAACTGGCGGTGTGATCGTCCGGCACGGGCACGGTCATGGCCGGCTTACAACAATACGCGTTCGATCCCGCCGTTGCCGACCCGTGCAAGATAGCTCGCCATCCAGTTTTCGCCCAGCAACTGCCGCGCCAGTTCGATGACGATGTAATCGGTGGTGGTGCCGGTGTCGTCGCTGTAGCGCGCGAGCCCTTGCACGCATGACGGGCAGGAGGTGAGGATTTTCACCGGCTGATTGCCTGCGCCCAGCGCGGCGACGCCGGCGCGGATTTCTTCCTCTTTGCGGAAGCGGATCTGCGTGGAAATGTCCGGGCGGGTGACGGCGAGCGTGCCGGATTCGCCGCAGCAGCGGTCGGACAGGGTGACACTGCCGCCGAGCAAGGCGTTCGCCACTTTCATCGGCGCGTGGGTCTTCATCGGGGTGTGGCAGGGATCATGGAAGAGGTATTTCTCACCGCTGACATTGTCCAGTTTTACGCCCTTTTCCATCAGGTATTCGTGGATGTCGAGCAGGCGGCAGCCGGGGAATATTTTCTCGAACTCGTACTTCAGCAGCTGGTCCATGCAGGTTCCACACGACACGAGCACGGTCTTGATGTCGAGGTAGTTAAGCGTGTTGGCCACGCGGTGGAACAGCACGCGGTTGGCCGCGGTGATCGCTTCGCCCTTGTCGGCCTGGCCACCTGCCGTCTGCGGGTAGCCGCAGCACAGGTAGCCGGGCGGCAGCACGGTTTGCGCGCCGAGTTCGAACAGCATCGCCTGGGTGGCGAGGCCGACCTGCGAAAACAGCCGTTCCGAGCCGCAGCCGGGGAAGTAAAACACCGCGTCGGCGTCGTCCGACAGCTTGGCCGGGTTGCGCAGGATCGGCACGATCGACGCGTCTTCCAGCCCCAGCAATGCGCGCGAGGTTTTCTTCGGCAGGCCGCCCGGCATCGGCTTGTTGACCAGGTGGATCACCTGCGCGACCAGCTTGGGTTTGCCGAGCGAGGCGGGCGGATTTTTGGTCTGCGCCTGGATCAGCCCCAGGCGTTTGAACAGCTTATGTCCCAGCCGCTGGCTGGCGTAGCCCCACTCGATCAGCGGCTTTCTAAGTGCCTTGATGGTGGCGGGGTCGGTCGCGTTCAAAAACGCCATTGACGCCCAGGTGCCGGGGTTGAATTTTTTCTTGCCCTGTTTGCGCAGCATGTTGCGCATGGCGATCGAGACGTCGCCAAAGTCGATGTCGACCGGGCATGGGTTTTTGCATTTGTGGCAGATAGTGCAGTGGTCGGCGACGTCGCCAAATTCATCGAAGTGCTTGAGCGAGACGCCGCGTCGCGTCTGTTCTTCGTACAGAAATGCCTCGATCAGCAGCGAGGTGGCGAGGATCTTGTTGCGCGGGCTGTACAGCAGATTGGCGCGCGGAATATGCGTATTGCACACCGGTTTGCACTTGCCGCAGCGCAGGCAATCCTTGATTGAATCGGCAATGTCCTTGGTCTCGGACGATTCGAGGATGATTGATTCGGCTTCCAGAAGTCCAAATGACGGGGTGTAGGCGTTGCGCAAATCCGCCCCGCGCAACAGCTTGCCCTTGTTGAAACGGCCTTCTGGATCGACCTTGGCCTTGTAGTCGGAAAAGATCGCGATGGCGGCTTCATCGAGGAACTCCAGCTTGGTCAGCCCGATGCCGTGCTCGCCGGAAATCACCCCGCCCAGATCGGTGGCCAGCGCCATGATGCGTGCCACTGCCGCGTTGGCGGCCTGCAGCATGGCGTAATCGTCGGAGTTGACCGGGATGTTGGTGTGCACGTTGCCGTCGCCCGCGTGCATGTGCAGCGCCACGAAGACACGGCTTTTCAGCACCTCTTTGTGGATGCGGTCGCAGGCTTCGAGGATTGGGGTGTATTCGCGGCCGACGAAAAGCTGGTGCAGTTCGCGCCGCACTTCGCGTTTCCAGGACACACGGATGTGCTTGTCGCGCAGGGCGGTGAAGTGGGTGAGGGGTGAGGCACCGTCGCTAGCACGTGCAGCTCCCTCCCCCCTCGTGGGGGAGGGTTGGGGAGAGGGGGAAGCGTTCGCGCTTGAGCCTGCACCCTCTCCCCCATCCCCTCCCCCCTCAAGGGGGAGGAGGGGGGCATCCAGGGTGGTGAGATAGGCGCTCCAGCGCGCACGCATCGATTCGATCAGTGCGCTGGCGCGCTGGCGCTTGTCCTCGACCTGCGCCGGGTCGGCGATGGTGTCCTCGTCCTCCAGCAGTGGCAGCGGCGCGGCGAAAAACTCAGTCAGCGCGTCGAGCAACTTGAGCTTGTTGCTGATCGACAGCTCAATGTTGATGCGCTCGATGCCATCGGTGTAATCACCCAGGCGTGGCAGCGGAATCACCACGTCCTCGTTGATCTTGAAGGCGTTGGTGTGCGCCGCGATGGCGGCGGTGCGGGCGCGATCGAGCCAGAATTTCTTGCGCGTCTCCGCCGACACCGCGACGAAGCCTTCGCCGCCGCGCGCATTGGCGAGTTGAACGATTTTCGAGGCGGCTGCGCCGACTGCAGCTTCGTTGTCCGACACCACGTCGATCAGCAGCACCATGTTCGGGCGCGTGGTGCGCGGCGCCTTGGTGGCGTAGCCGACGGCTTTGACGTAGCGCGCGTCGAGATGCTCCAGCCCGGCGAGCAGGATGTCGGGATGGGCGTCGCAGTAGTCCTTGATTTCGACAATCGCCGGGGTGGCTTCGCGCGCGCTGCCGAAAAATTCCAGGCACACGGTGC
>JAABQE010000019.1 GCA_011391655.1 Hydrogenophilales bacterium | reverse complement strand
TGCTGTTCGGTTCGCTGTATGCGTCGTATCAGGCGATTTTTGCGGTGTGGGCGGACGAGGCCGACGCCAATCAGACCGTCGACAAATTGGCGTAAGCCAGCGCCAGCCACTTGGTCCCGGCATCCCTGAACTTGACCTGCACGCGGGCATCAGCGCCGCGTCCTTCAAAGTCGATGATGATGCCGGTGCCGAACTTGGCATGGGCCACGCTTTGTCCGACGCGGTACCCGGTGTCGTTGCCGAGCGGTGTCGCGGGGCGAGTGGCCGGGGCGGCGTAGCCAAAGCTTTGCGGCTGGGCTGAGCCGCTGCGGCGATTGAGTGGGCTCAGCACCTGTTCCGGCAACTCGTCGAGAAAGCGCGACGGCAAGCCGTAGCGAATCTGGCCGTGCAGCATGCGCGATTGCGCGTGCGACAGATACAGCCGCCGCCGCGCGCGCGTAATCGCGACATACATCAGCCGTCGCTCTTCTTCCAGGCCATTTTCTTCGTTTGCGCTTTGCTCGTGGGGAAACAGGCTTTCTTCGAGTCCGGTGATGAACACCGCGTGAAACTCCAGTCCCTTGGCAGCGTGCACCGTCATCAACTGCAAGGCATCGAGGCCGACACCGGCCTGGTGTTCGCCCGCCTCCAGCGCAGCGTGGGCGAGAAATGAGTCCAGTGTTTTCTCTTCTGCCTCGTCGGCAAACAACGCAGCGGCGTTGACCAGTTCATTGAGGTTTTCCAGCCGGTCGGTACCGTCCTTGTCGGCACGGTAAAAGTCCGCCAGGCCACTGGCCTCAATCACGTGATCGATTACTTCGGACAGCGGCAGGTCGCGCGTGGCCTGCTTGATTGCCTCGATCAGCTTGGCGAACCCGGCCACCTTGCCGCTGGCGGTGCAGGCCGCCTGCCACAGGCTGGCGCCGGACTGTGCTGCACTGGCCGACAGCAGTTCCAGCGTGCGCGCACCGATGCCACGCGCAGGAAAATTCACCACGCGGATGAAGGCGCCGTCGTCTTCCGGGTTGGTCAGCAGGCGCAGGTAGGCCAGTGCATGCTTAATTTCCAGGCGCTCGAAAAAGCGCAGCCCGCCGTACACGCGATACGGCACGCTGGCGGAAAACAGCGCGTGCTCCAGTACCCGCGACTGCGCGTTGGAGCGATACAGCAGCGCCATGTCGGACAGGTTGGTACCTTCGCGGTTGAGCGCCTTCACCTCGTCGACGATGAAGCTGGCTTCATCCTGATCCGAATAGGCGTCGTAGACCCGGATCGGTTCGCCCTCGCCCTCGGCCGTCCACAGGTTTTTACCGAGGCGATGCGCGTTCTGCGCGATCAGGGTATTCGCGGCGGTGAGGATGTGGCCATGACTGCGGTAGTTCTGCTCCAGCTTGATCACGTTGCCATGCGCGAACTCGCGCTCGAATTCGGCCATGTTGGCGGTATTGGCGCCGCGAAACGCGTAGATCGACTGATCGTCGTCGCCGACCGCGAACAGCGCAGTATTGGGCCCGGCAAACAGCTTGAGCCAGCGGTATTGCAGGCTGTTGGTGTCCTGGAACTCGTCGACCAGGATGTGCTTGAAGCGGTCGCGGTAATGCTCGCGCAGCGGCTCGTTGCGATACAACAACTCATAGGAGCGCAGCAGCAGTTCTGTAAAGTCCGCCACCCCCTCGCGCTGGCATTGCGCATCGTAGGCTTCGAAAATCTCCGCCAGCCGCATCGAGTATTCATCGAACGCCTCGGCGTCTTTCGCCCGCCGTCCGGCCTCCTTGTGCCCGCTGATAAAGCGTTGCACCTTTTTCGGCTCGTATTTCTCGGTGTCGATATTCATCGATTTCATCAGCCGCTTGATCGCCGACAGCTGGTCCTGGCTGTCCAGGATCTGGAACGACTGCGGCAACCCCGCCTCGCGGTAATGCGTGCGCAGCAGCCGGTTGGCCAGACCATGAAAAGTGCCCACCCACATGCCGCGCGTGTTGATCGGCAGCATCGCCGAAATGCGCGTCATCATTTCCTTCGCCGCCTTGTTAGTGAAGGTCACCGCCAGAATGCCGTGCGGCGATACCTGCCCGCCCTGAATCAGCCACACCATGCGCGTCGTCAGCACGCGCGTCTTGCCCGAGCCGGCGCCCGCCAGAATCAGCGCAGACTCGTGGGGCAGCGTCACTGCGGCACGCTGTTCGGGGTTGAGATTTTCCAGCAGATGGGCGGACATACGAAGGTAGAATCAGGCAGTCAATTGCGAATTATAAAGGCCCCAAGATGGTGAAGATTTTGTTTTTCGGCGATCTCGTGGACACGCTGGGCATGGCTGCCGATCAGATCGAGCTGCCGCCCGACATCACCGATGTCGAACGCCTGCTGTTTTTACTGTCACGGCGTGGCGAAATGTGGAAAAAAATGCTGCTGGGCAATCCCAAACTGAATATCACGATCAACAAGCAGTTCGTCGAAAAATCCGCGCCGGTGAAGGATGGCGACGAGATCGCGCTGGTCGGCTTTGCCATGGCATAAAACCATAAGGATCGCCATGCCGAACACCGGGGTGCCATGAAACCCAACCGGCAAACTCTGCCGCGCTTTACCCGCGCGCTCTGGCTAAGCCTGGTGGCGCTTGTCGTCGTCACGCTTGCATTCGGTGTCTATGTACGTGCCGAAAAGCAGATCGACCGCGCCAATGAATCGCGGCTGCAGTCGTTTTTCCTGGCGGATGAGCTGCGGCAGTCTTCCGACGACCTCACCCGCATGGTGCGCAGCTATGTCGCCACCAGCGACCCGCGCTTCAAGCAGCAATATCAGGAAGTCCTCGCCATCCGCGACGGCAGGCTGCCGCGCCCGCTCAACTATCAAAATATTTACTGGGATCTGGTGCTGCCCGATCAGCCGCGGCCGCACGCGGAGGGACAGGCGATCTCCTTGCTGGAACGGATGCGGCGAGCCGGGTTTACCGAAGAAGAGTTCGCAAAACTGGAACAGGCCAAGGCCAATTCCGATGCGCTGACCCGGACCGAATTTGCCGCCATGGCCTTGATTGAGTCTGCCAACCCGCTCACCGACGCAGTTCGCCACCAAGCCACGCTGATGCTGCATGGCGCGTCCTACCATCAGGCCAAGCAGGCCATCATGCAGCCGATCAACGCTTTTTATTCCATGGTGGAGACGCGCACCCAGGCAGCCGTCCAACAGCGGATAGGGATTGCCGCACTGTTTCGCATGCTGTTTGTTGGCCTTTTTCTGGTGTTGCTGTTCACCTTGTGGCGCGCGTATCGCACGCTGAAAACTACTCTGGGTGGCTCGGCGAATGACCTGTATGAACGGATCGCCCGCCTCGGCAGCGGCGATTTTTCATCCGCCATTCCGGTTGCGCGAGGTATGGAAAACAGCGTGATGGGCTGGTTGTCCGAAACGCAATTCAAACTGCACCAAATCGATGCAGAGCGCATACAAATGGAAAGCGCGATACGGCAGCAAAGCGACCTGTTTATCAGCGGCGCAGCCGTGTTGTTCAAGTGGCGAAATGCGCCGGGCTGGCCAGTGGAATTCGTTTCACCCAACGTGGAAGCCTTGCTGGGCTATTCAGCAGAAGCCTTTCTAAGCGGACAAGTCGGCTACGCTCAACTGATTCATCCGGACGACCTCGACCGTGTCACCCGGGAAGTCAACGCCAGCAGCGAAAGTGATGCCCACTATCTGGAACTGGCGCCCTACCGGATGACACACCGCGATGGCACTGTGGCGTGGTTGCTAAACCATACCATGGTGATTCGCGACGTGCAGGGACGGGCCACACACCTCCTCGGCTATCTGCTCGACATCACGGCCACCAAGCAAGCCGAGGCGGATATCCAGTACCTGGCCAACTTTGATGCCCTGACCGGGCTGCCCAACCGCACCCAGCTCAACGAACACCTGCAGCACGCCATCCATGTCGCCAAACGGCACAACGGATATCTGGCCTTGATGTTCATTGACATTGACCACTTCAAGGACATCAACGACACCCTCGGCCACAGTGTCGGCGACGTTCTGCTGGTTGAGCTGGCCAACCGCCTGCGTCGGGTATTGCGGGAGGTGGACATCGTCTCCCGCCTGGGCGGGGATGAATTCATCGTCATGTCGCCCGACCTGGATGAACGAACCGCCGGGCATGTTGCGCAGAAGCTGCTGGCCGCCATTGACGAGCCCTATGAGATCGAACAGCACGACCTGAGTGTGACGGCATCGATCGGCATCGCACTGTATCCGGCTGACGGTGAGGATCTGGAGTCCCTCTCCAAAAAAGACGATACCGCGATGTATCGCGCCAAGCAGGAAGGCCGCAACGACTATCGGTTTTTTACGGCAGAAATGCAGGCCCGGTCTGCGCGCCACCTGCAACTCGGCAACGCCTTGCACCACGCGCTGGATCGCAATGAACTGAGCGTGCATTACCAGCCACAACTTGCCCTGTGTGACGGACGCGTCGTCGGCGCGGAGGCCTTGCTGCGCTGGCAGCATCCCGAGCTGGGGCAGGTGTCGCCAGCTGAATTCATCCCCGTGGCAGAAGACAACGGGCTCATTCTGCTGATCGGGGAATGGATCCTGCGGCAGGCCGTCGCGCAGGCAAAAATCTGGCTTGCCTCGGACCTGCCGCCCCTGGTGATCGCCGTGAATCTATCCGCTGTTCAGTTCCGCCA
>JAABQE010000018.1 GCA_011391655.1 Hydrogenophilales bacterium | reverse complement strand
GACGAAGGCTTCTCCACGCTGGAAGAAGTCGCTTATGTGCCGCTCAACGAAATGCTCGAAATCGATGCGTTCGACCAGGATCTGGTTAACGAGCTGCGCACCCGGGCACGCAATGCCCTGCTGACTGCCGCCATCGTTGGCGAGGAAGAAGTCGAAGCATCGGCAGGCGATCTGCTGTCGCTCGAAGGCATGGATGCGGAAACAGCCCGTCTGCTTGCTGTTAAAGGCATACACACCACTGAAGACCTGGCCGATCTGGCAAGCGATGAACTGATCGAGCTAGTTGCAATGGATACCGATCGCGCCAATCAATTGATCATGGCCGCACGCGCGCCGATGATCGCCCAAGGCTGAGAGTCACGAGGATTGCATGAACGTTGAACAATTCGCCCAGGAACTGAAACTGCCCCCCCTTCTTCTGCTTGAGCAGCTGAAAGCGGCAGGCGTCAGCAAGAACGATATCGCTGACACCATGTCAGAGGCAGACAAGTCACACTTGCTCGACTATCTGCGCAAGGTACATGGCGGCGGAACTGAGGTCAGCAAGACCAAGATCACCATCACGCGCAAGCAGACTGGCGAGATCCGTAAAACCGACAGCACCGGCAAGTCGCGCACGATTCAGGTAGAAACGCGCAAATCGCGCACCTACGTCAAGCGTGATGCAAGTGCGCCGACCGCCGAGGCTCAGCCAGTCGCCGAGACCATTGAGGAAGCCCCCACGGCTCCGCTGGTCGAGGAAATGGCGCCGCCTGCTGTCGAGATTCAGGCTGAAGCTGTTCCAGTCGCGGCGCCCGAACCCGAAGCGATTGCCGAACCGGTTGAGGTTCAGGCTGAAGTGAAGCCAGCGCCCGTTGAACCGGTTGTGGCTGAACCTGTTGTGGCTGAAACTGCACCCGCCGAAGTGGTCGCAGAGGCAGCACCTGCCGAAGCGGCCGCGCAGCCCGAAGGTGAAGCGGCTCCTGTGGTCAAAAAGGCCACCCGCATCATCAAAAAAGCCTCGATTCTGAACGAAGCGGAAGTCAAGGCGCGCGAAGACGAAGCGCGTCGCCATACCGCACTACAAGAACGTCAGGCCGCGGACGCCAAAGCGCGCACCGAACTCATTGTCATGCGCAAGCAGGCTGAAGCGGCTCGTGAAGCCGCCAAGCTGGTCGCCGCGCAGAAGGCGGCCGCACCCGCAGCCCCGACTCCGGCTGCGCCTACCGAAAAAACCCTGCACAAGCCGGACAAACCGGGTGCAGCCAAGGCCGCAAAAGGCCCGGATAAAAAACCTGCGGGAGCCTGGAAAGACGACAGCGCGCGTCGTAAAGGCGGACTTAAAACCCGTGGCGGTGCCGCACCCGACACCGGCTGGCGTGGCCGCAAAGGCAAATCACGCTCGGGTCAGGATGACAGCAATTTCATCGAGCCGACCGAAATGGTCGTGCGCGAAGTGCTGATCCCCGAAACCATTACTGTGGCCGAACTGGCCCACAAGATGTCTGTCAAGGCCGCCGAAGTCATCAAAGCGCTGATGAAACTGGGCAGCATGGTGTCGATCAACCAGGTGCTTGACCAGGAAACCGCGATCATCGTGGTCGAAGAAATGGGTCACGTCGGCAAACCTGCCGCACTCGACACACCGGAAGCCTTCCTGATTGATGCCGGCGAAGTGGTCGAGCTCGAAATGCGTGCACGTGCACCGGTTGTCACCGTGATGGGCCACGTCGACCACGGCAAAACCTCACTGCTCGACACCATCCGGCGCACCCGTGTCGCCAGCGGCGAAGCGGGCGGTATTACCCAGCACATCGGCGCGTATCACGTCGATACCGAAAAAGGCATGATCACCTTCCTCGATACGCCGGGCCACGAAGCGTTTACCGCGATGCGGGCACGCGGCGCGAAAGCGACCGATATCGTGGTGCTGGTGGTCGCGGCGGATGACGGCGTGATGCCACAAACCATCGAAGCCATCCACCACGCCAAGGCCGCCAATGTGCCGCTGGTCGTGGCAGTGAACAAGATCGACAAACCCGGTGCCAATCCTGAGCGTATTCGCCAGGAACTGGTTGCGCAGGGCATTACCCCCGAAGAATGGGGCGGTGATACGCAGTTTGTCGAAGTGTCGGCAAAAGCCAATACCAATATCGACGGTCTGCTCGAAGCGATCCAGTTGCAGGCTGAAGTGCTGGAGTTACGCGCAGCCGTCACCGGGTCTGCAAAAGGCATCGTCATCGAATCGCGCCTGGATAAAGGCAAGGGGCCCGTTGCCACCATTCTGGTGCAATCGGGCACCCTGCGCCGCGGCGACATGGTACTGGCAGGCCAGGTATTCGGCCGCGTACGTGCCATGCTCGACGAAACCGGCAAGCCGGTGATCGAGGCAGGTCCGTCGATCCCGGTGGAGATCCAGGGTCTGTCGGACGTGCCACAGGCGGGTGAAGACATGATGGTATTGCCGGACGAGCGCAAGGCGCGCGAAATCGCGCTGTTCCGTCAAGGCAAATTCCGCGATGTGCTGCTGGCCAAAAAACAGGCCTCCAAAATGGAAACGATGTTCGGGCAGATTGGCAAAGAAGAAGTACAACAACTGCCCATCATTCTCAAAGCCGACATGCAAGGCTCGTATGAAGGCTTGGCCCATGCACTGACCAAGCTGTCCACCGACGAAGTCAAGGTCAACATCATCCATAGCGCGGTGGGCGCCATCACCGAGTCCGACGTCAATCTGGCACTCGCCTCCAAGGCGGTGCTGATCGGCTTCAACGTGCGCGCCGATGCACTGGCCCGTAAGCTGGCTGAGTCCAGCGGAGTCGATCTGCGCTACTACAACATCATCTACGAAGCCGTGGATGAGGTGAAAGCTGCGCTGTCCGGCATGCTGGCGCCCGAAAAGCGCGAAAGCGTGATCGGATCCGTCGAAATTCGCCAGGTCTTCGTGATCTCCAAGGTCGGATCGATTGCCGGGTGCTACGTGCTCGATGGCGTCATCAAGCGCAACGCGGGAATCCGCGTGATTCGCAACAACACGGTGATCCATCAGGGCGAACTCGACTCGCTCAAGCGCTTCAAGGATGACGTGAAAGAAGTCAAAGCCAACTTTGAATGCGGCCTGAGCCTGAAGAACTTCAACGACATTCAGGAAGGCGACCATCTGGAAGTGTTTGAAGTCGTGGAAGTCGCGCGCTCGCTGTAATGCCGAAGGATTTTCCGAGAGCGCGCCGCGTTGCCGACCAGATCCAGCGCGAACTGCCGGAACTCATCCGGCAGGAAGTGAAGGATCCGCGCGTCGGCATGCTGACCATCACCGAAGTGGAGGTCAACCGCGACATGGAGTTCGCCAAGGTGTTTTTCACTACCCTGGGCGGCCAAGCGGAGCATGATGAATGCCTGCAGGGACTCCAGCGCGCCAGCGGCTTTCTGCGTTCGCAGCTGTCGCACCGCATGCAGTTGCGCGTGGTGCCCAAGCTCACCTTCGTCTACGACCGTTCGGTCGAATACGGCATGCAGCTCACTCATTTGATTGAAGCGGCGGTCGCCGAAGACGCCAAAAATGCGCCCCCGCCTACAGAAGAGGATGACGTAGAAGATGGTGGCGATAGCACAGATGTGACGCCCAAACCGACCAGCGAGTGAAGCCCGCCCGCCAACCGATAGACGGCGTGCTGCTGCTGAACAAGCCGGTCGGCATCACCTCCAACGCCGCTCTGCAAAAAGCCAAGTGGCTGCTCAACGCCAAAAAGGCCGGCCACACCGGCACCCTTGACCCATTCGCTGACGGCCTGTTGCCGTTGTGTTTCGGCGAAGCCACCAAGTTTTCCGCCTACCTGCTGGACGCTGACAAACACTATCGCGCAACCATGCGGCTCGGCATCACGACCACGACCGGCGATCCGGAAGGCGACGTGCTGAACACCCGCGACGTCACAGCCAGCTGTGCTGACATCAGCGCAGTTCTGCCCCGCTTCAGGGGTGAAATCGAACAAATCCCGCCCATGCACTCGGCACTCAAGCATCAGGGGCGCCCCCTCTACGAGTACGCGCGCGCCGGCATCGAGATCGATCGCCCTCCCCGCAAAGTGCGGATCAACGCGCTCGATCTCGTCGAATGCAAGCCCCCGGTTGTGGTGTTCGATGTGCAGTGCAGTGCCGGCACCTACATCCGCACCCTGGCACAGGACATCGGCGCAGCCCTTGGATGCGGCGCCCACCTCACCAGTCTGACCCGCACTGTGGTCGGCGGATTCCAACTGGCACAAGCACAAAGCCTGGCTGCGCTGGAAGCCCTGCCTGCCGCCGAGCGCTTCAACGCTTTGCTGCCGTTGGATGCCATGCTGACGCACCTCCCGGTAGTCGATTTATCCGCCGAGGATACGGTGACCCTGATACAAGGCCGCAGCGTGCCGTTTACGCATCAGCAGCAAGAACTGGTTCGCCTATACGCGCCAGGAAGCGATTTTATTGGCGTAGCTGAAACCACGGCGGGGCAACTTGTTCCGCGCCGACTCTGCAATACAGCAGACCGAGCCGCTCACGCCCGGGCAGGTGCCTAATAGCCCTCATGCACAGCTGTTTCTGATGGGCTATTGATCCCCAATCCAGTCGAGCACTTTTGCTCTCAGGGCATACAAGCGGTGTTGCTCCCCTTAACGTGTAGGGCCAGTGTTCGGACTGATTGAAGTTGT
>JAABQE010000017.1 GCA_011391655.1 Hydrogenophilales bacterium | reverse complement strand
GACACGTTACAGGCGGCTCTGCGGGACGCGAAAGACCATGACGGCCTGTCGGTGGTGCATGTTCCGGTCTATGCCGGTACCGCGCCTGAAGGCGGCCTGGGCGCCTACGGTTCATGGAACGTCGGCAACTGGTGTGCCGACGTGCAACGCCGTTACGGCGCAAGTGATATTTAAAAATTCCGGATGACACAACATGAAACGTGAAAACTTTGGTCTGTACCGCGACTACGGTCTCTTTATTAACGGTCAGTGGCAACCCGCAAGCGAAGGCGGTGTGCGCGAGGTCATTGACCCGGCCAATGAGGAAGTGATCGGCTGGCTTCCAGCGGCGGGTAAAGACGATCTGGATGCTGCGCTATTGAGTGCACAGCAGGGCTTGGCCATTTGGCGACGCACCTCGCCTTGGGAGCGGGCTGCGGTGCTGCGACGAACCGCCGATCTGATTCGAAACCGGGTGGAAGCCTTGGCCCATTTGATGTCGGTGGAAACTGGCAAGCCGCTGGCGCAAGCCAAGGGCGAAATCTCGGATGCGGCCGACCAGTTTGACTGGTACGCCGGCGAAACTCAGCGCATTTACGGCCAGACCACGGAGGCACGGTTACCTGAGGTGCGTATGCAGGTGCGCTATGAGCCGGTGGGCGTTGTAGCTGCCTTTTCGGCCTGGAATTTTCCGGCACTTTTGCCTGCCAGAAAGATCGCCGCTGCGCTGGCCGCTGGGTGTTCCGTGATCGCCAAACCGGCCAGCGAGGCGGCGGGAAGTTGCATGGCAATTGTGCAGGCCCTGCACGATGCCGGACTGCCAGCAGGGGCGGTCAGCCTGGTCACGGGTGACTCGTCTTTCATTTCTGAATACCTGGTGCGCTCTCCGATGGTGAACAAGGTCACGCTGACCGGCTCCACCGGGGTTGGCAAGCGGCTGTTGCACTTGGCGGCCGATGGCGTCAAGCGCGTCTCCATGGAGCTCGGCGGTCATGCGCCGGTGCTGGTATTTGAGGATGCGGATGTGGCCTACGCGGCTGAGCAGTGTGCCCGCTTCAAGTACCGCAATTGTGGTCAAGTGTGTGCCTCGCCGTCCCGGTTTTATGTGCACGAGAGCCTGTATGCGGCGTTTTGTGAGCGCTTTGCTGCCATTGCCAACAGTCTGAAAGTCGGGCACGGCCTGGATCCGGAAACCGCGGTCGGTCCGATGGCAAATCGTCGTGGTCTGGACAACGCGCACCGCCTGATTGACGACGCGCTCGGGCAAGGTGCCCGTCTGATAGCGGGTGGCGGACGTCCCGCCGGCATAAGCGGCGACAAGGGTTACTTTCTGGCGCCAACGGCGTTGGCGGACGTGCCCACTACCGCCTTGATCATGCGGCAGGAGCCGTTCGCGCCGGTGGCACCGATTGCGCCCTTTGCCTCCTTTGATGAGGCGATTCAGCTGGCCAACAGCACCCCTTATGGTCTTGCGTCCTACCTGTTCTCGAACTCATTGAAGACGGCCACAATGGCCAGCGAGGCGATCGAGGCCGGCATGGTGGGAATCAACGAACTTGGTATCGCCAGTGCCGAAATGCCTTTTGGTGGCGTCAAGGAAAGTGGCATGGGACGCGAAGGTGGTTCTTTGGGTATCCGTGATTATCTGGAGCCCAAATTCATCAAGACGCGCCTGCTGTGACCTTATGGCGACCCAATGACGCCGAGGCTGACGCAGCTCGAAAAAATATCAGGAGAAATGACAGTGGAAGAAATCAATGAAGTTGGCATGGCGCGCGGCTTGACTAATTATGGTGACCGAGCATTTGCACTTTATCTGCGACGCTCGTTCATCAAATCGATGGGCTACTCCGGGGATCTTCTGAAGAAGCCGGTGGTGGGTATTGCCTCGAGTCCCTCCGGCTACAACAACTGCCACCGGGCCATGCCGGAGCTGGTTGAGGCGGTCAAGCGCGGTGTACTGGCGGCCGGCGCCTTGCCGATTGACTTCCCGACGATCTCGTTGGGCGAGGTTTTTCTGAGCCCGACCAGCCTCATGTTCCGCAATCTGATGAGCATGGACGTGGAAGAAATGGTGCGCGCCCAGCCAATGGATTCGGTGGTCATGATCGGGGGCTGCGACAAGACCGTGCCGGCCCAACTGATGGGTGCGGCTTCAGCGGATGTGCCTGCCATCCAACTCGTTACTGGCCCGATGATGACCGGGCGCCACAAGGGTGAGCGGCTGGGGGCCTGTACCGACTGTCGCCGTTTCTGGGGTAACTTTCGCGCAGGCAAGATCGAGCGTGAAGAGATTGATGTGGTGGAGAGCCGGTTGGCCACCACGGCAGGAACCTGTGCCGTGATGGGTACGGCCAGCACCATGGCCTGTATTGCCGAGGCCTTGGGCATGTCCTTGCCTGGCAGTGCTGCGATTCCAGCAGTCCATGCAGACCGGCTGCGTGCCGCGGAGGCGAGCGGCACGCTGGCGGCACGCATGGCTCTGGGGCAGGTACCGATCGTGCGGCCCAGCGCTGTGATCACGCCCAAGTCGGTCGAGAACGCGATGCGCGTGCTGCTGGCTCTGGGGGGCTCGACCAATGCCATCATCCACCTGACGGCGGTTGCGGGACGACTCAACATTCCGATTTCGCTGGCACGCCTGAATGAGTTGAGTGACACGACGCCGGTGTTGGTCAATCTGAAGCCAACCGGTGACAACTACATGGAAGACTTCTATGCTGCCGGCGGCATGAGCGCTCTTTTGCGGGAGTTGAAGCCTCTGTTGCACCTGGACACGGTCAGCGTCACGGGTGAAACCTTGGGTGAGCGGCTTGATGCTGAGGCCGATGCATGGATTGACCACAACATCGTGCGGCCAGCCAGTGATCCGATCGAACCCGTGGGTGGTTTGGTTGCCTTGTTTGGTTCGCTCGCGCCGCGCGGTGCGATTCTGAAGCGATCAGCGGCCGACAAGAATTTGTTCGAGAAGGAAGGTCGCGTCGTGCTGTTCACGTCGCTGGAGGATTTAAGCGCCCGTATCGACGACCCCGATCTGGATGTGACAGCGGATGACATCCTGGTGCTGCAAAATGCCGGCCCGACCAGCCGCAGCGGCATGCCCGAGGCTGGCTATTTGCCGATCCCGAAAAAGCTGGCGCAAGCCGGGGTGAAAGACATGGTGCGGATCTCGGATGCGCGCATGAGCGGCACCGCCTTCGGAACCATCGTGCTGCATGTCTCGCCAGAAGCGGCGGCTGGCGGCCCGCTGGCACTGGTCCAGAACGGTGACCGGATCCGGCTCAGCGTGAAGCATCGCAGCATCGATCTGCTCGTCGATGAGGCTGAGTTGGCACGCCGGCGCCTGGTTCTGCCATCCACGTTGCCACACATTCCGCGCGGCTACGCCAAGTTGTACCAAGACCATGTGTTGCAGGCGGATGGTGGCTGCGACTTCGATTTTTTGCGCGCTGCGGCGCAACCCTAGGACCAAGCGAGAGGACAATACGATGAAAGTTCGAGACATCATTCAATCCAAAAGCCGCACTCCTTTGACGGTACACCCTCAAACGCTGCTTTCGCAATGCGTGATCACCATGGCCGACGAGGACCTGGGCTCGTTGGTCGTGATGGATGGGCACACGGTGGCCGGCATATTGACCTTCCGCGAAGTCATCGTGGTATTGGCGCAGCGCCAGAAAGAACTACGTATCGGACCGACGCCACCTGTCGCCGAACTAAAGGTGTGCGATGTCATGAACGCGAACCCGGTTTGCACCGCACCCGACGTCGAACTGCATGACCTGCGCGCGCTGATGATCAGCCATCACCAGCGTTACCTGCCGGTGCTGGACAACGGCGTGTTGATCGGCGTGTTGTCGTTCCACGATGTTGCACGCAGCGTTTTTGAGGAGAAAGAGTTTGAGAACCGCATGCTGAAGAGCTATATCAGTGACTGGCCGACTGCGGATACCCCCATGTTGTCGGGAAAAGCCTGAGGAGGTGACTCTTTGGAAAGCCTTGATCTTCGGGTGTTAGCTGACGCGCTTGCTTGGCGTCGCAGCGGTTACGCGGTTAATTTGGTGACGGTGGTGCAAACTTGGGGTAGTGCGCCGCGGCCACCAGGCGCTTTGCTGGCCATACGCGACGACGGCGTGGTGAGCGGTTCCGTGTCTGGAGGCTGCATCGAAGACGATCTGATCGCCCGCACCAAGGCCCAATTTCAAGTGGTTGACGGCACTCAGGTCGCTTTGGATCAACCTGCCATGATCGTCTACGGTGTCAGCCGGGAAGAAGCCTCACGCTTTGGCCTGCCTTGTGGTGGCACCCTGCGCTTGGTGCAGGAACCCTTGCTTGACACCGGCTGGTTGACTCAACTGCTGGCGCGCACCGCCGATCACCAACTGGTGGCGCGTAAGCTGACCTTGGCGACCGGTGCTGTGAAACTTTCCACAGCCGACCGTGGTCAAGCGATGTGTTTTGATGGCGCTACCTTGACCACGGTGTTTGGCCCCAAGTGGCGTCTGCTACTCATTGGCGCGGGGCAGTTATCGCAAGCCGTCGCCCAGATAGCAACCTTGCTTGATTTCGAAGTTCTGGTTTGCGACCCGCGTGAAGAATATGCCGCGACGCTGGTGGCTGGCATGCCGGGTGTCCAACGAATCGAAGGGATGCCTGATGACGTCGTTCGCGAACTGGTGCCGGATGCCCACACGGC
>JAABQE010000016.1 GCA_011391655.1 Hydrogenophilales bacterium | reverse complement strand
ATCTATGTCGGCGCCGAAGCAGCGCTGTTCAAGCCTGAAGGTTTGGCATCGGATGTGGGAGGCAGACCTTTGGAGTTGTTGTTCTACGGCAGTTTCATTCCGTTGCAGGCGCCCCCGGTTGTCATCGAAGCCGCACGGCTGTATCAGGGGCCACCAGTAAAATGGGTGCTGCTGGGACAGGGGCCATTGCGCGAGATATGCGAAGAAAAAGCCCGGGGACTGACAAACGTGACATTTGAGGACTGGATGCCGTACGAAAAGCTTCCGGCACGCATTCATCAGGCCGACATTCTGTTGGGCGTATTCGGCACCACACCCAAGGCGGGCCGGGTGATCCCCAACAAGGTGTTCCAGTCGCTGGCCTGTGGCAAGCCCGTGATCACACGGTCTGCCGGTGCGTACCCCGAAAACCTGGTCACTGCAGAAAACAGCGGCCTGGTCTGGATTCCGGCGGGTGACGCCCAATCGCTGGCAGACCGTGTGGCCGCCCTGGCTGCGGACCCCGGCAAGCTGCGCCTGCTTGGCGAGGCCGCCGAAAACACCAGCCGGCAATACTTTTCAGAATCGGTCGTGCGCCATCAATTGAGTGCTGTGCTTAAGTCGTTGCCCGCTTGAGCGCCCATGCCCGGCACTGCATATTGGCTTGCACAATCCGGCATAATGCCGCGGGTTAGCGTGGGTGGACGAACCAATCCGTCCGCGCTCCGACGCGTCAAAATAATGGCTTTCATTCCAATTAGCGACCTGCCAAAAGGCAGACCAGGCACGGCCAACCCAGCTTATGACACTTCCTTTTAAAGCGCAGCATTACACCTGGCTGATTTTCTTCTGCTTCCTGCTGTTCCCGTTCAAGCGATCCGTTGAGTTGCCGATTCTGATCATGACGATAGGTGGCGGAGTGCTCGCATATCAATACGGCAAGGCACTTTTTCGTGAGCCGGCAATCAGATTTTTCACGCTGCTGTTTGCCTGTATCTGGCTTCCTATTCTGTTCTCTTTTCCAGACAGCTACGACTTCAAAAAATCCGGAGGCACAAGTCTGTCATTCATCCGCCTCTATCTTTCCGGCCTGTTCGTTATTTGGGCCTTGAGCAAGCCGAACCAGGTGCCCCTGCTTGTCAAACTGCTGGCCTGGTTGACTGCATTTTGGGTGGTGGATGCCCTGTTCCAGGCCATGACCGGACATGATTTTCTGGGTTATGCGCAATCACCCGCCAGACTGAATGGTGTGTTTGGAGAAGGGCAATCGAAACTGGGCAACGCCCTGCCCATATTGGCACCGTTTCTTCTTCTCGCGCTTCGCAATAAACCGCTGCTCATGCTGCTTGCGACGGTCATGACAGGCGCGGTTGTCATCCTTGCCGGAAGCCGTGGCGGCTGGGTCAGCTTTGGTCTGGTATGCGTATGGCTGCTTTTTTCAGAGGCCCAGCGCCGGGGGATCGCGCTCTGGAAAATGGCTGCTGTTGCTGCACTGGTGGGACTGGCCGGCACATTTGCTGCATTCGAAAACCCGGCTGCAAAACAGCGACTGGACAAAACCCTGTTACTTTTTTCCGGTGACGAGGCCAAAATCGATCAGGCGCTTTCCCTGCGCTGGACGCTGTGGAAAGACGCTTTTGCCATGATCGATGCCCACCCCATTAATGGAGTGGGCGTCAGGGCGTTCCGTTATGCCTATCCCGAATTTGCCCACCCCGATGACATCTTCCTATCGATCGAAGAAAAATCGGACAGGCCGACAGGCGCATTCTATGCCCATCAACTGGTCGTGGAAGTCACATCCGAAACCGGCTTGATCGGGCTTGCCGGACTGGGCTTGTTTTATGCCCTGCTTGTCAGATATTGGCGCGCGGCGAGTCCGGAATGCAGAATGCGGGCATTGCCCTTTGCCATGGCGACACTGGCCTGGATATTCCCATTCAACACCCATCCTTCTTTTTACAGCGCCCAATGGTCAGTCATGATCTGGCTGGTGATCGCCATGCTGTGCGCGGCCTTGCTTCCACTGCAAAGAACGACTGATTCGTTTCTTGACAGACAGCCCGCTTAGCTCCAGCAGCCATTCACAACCTTCAGAACGGCACCGCGCACTCAAACGCCATGTCTTTCCCCGTCACCGGATGCACAAACCCCAGCGACCAGGCGTGCAATAACAAGCGACTCGCCATTGCCTGCACGTCCAGCGGCGCGTACAGGGCATCGCCCAGAATCGGGTGACCCAGTTCGCGCAAATGAACGCGCAGCTGATGCGAACGACCGGTGATGGGTTCGAGTTCGACACGGGTGCATGCGCCGGTGTCATCAACTGACAGCACCCGCCAGCGGGTTTGGCTGGGTTTGCCGTGGAGGGGATCGACGATCCGCAAGGGGCGGTTGGGCCAGTCGACGATGATAGGCAAATCAATCATTCCCCAAGCTTGCGGTGGCGCCTGCAACCGGCCAGCCACGACGGCAATGTAGCGCTTGTGCAACTCGCGCGCGGCGAAGGCCTTGCTCAGCGCACGTTGCGCCGCCGGGCAGCGCGCCATCACCATCAGCCCGGAGGTGGCCATATCCAGACGGTGCACGATGAGGGCGTCGGGATAGGCCGCCTGCACCCGCGCGCTCAGACAATCCTGCTTGTCAGCGCCACGCCCCGGCACCGCCAGCAGTCCGCTGGGCTTGTTGACCACCAGCAGGCTGGCATCGGCGTAAACGAGATCAATCGCAGCGTAGCCGAAATCATGGTCACCGGATGAATGACACATCCCTTTCATTGCCCGGGATAGCGCCGAATGAAACCCACCCATTCAGCCTGGCAAGCCTTCCAGCAGCGCTATCCCCCACGCCACCCCAAAGCCGTTGGCGTCAGACATCACCGCGCCCAGCCCACCCTTGCAACTGTGCGCCGAGAGATCCATGTGCAGCCACGGCGTGTCGCCGACGAAGCGCGACAAGAAACGGGTGGCGAGAATGTGGTCGGCTTCGCCTTCCATGCTGCATTGCTTGACGTCGGCCACGGTCGAATCGAGGTTGCTGTCGTAGTCCTCCGGGTAGGGGAACACGACGATGCGTTCACCGCTGGCGATGGCGGCACGTGAGGCCTGGTGCGCCAGCGCGCTGGAGGTGGCGAAGACGCCGGACATACGGCTGCCCAGCGCGGTGTGCATGGAACCGGTCAGGGTCGCGAAATCGGCAATCAGTTGCGGCTTGGCGCGCGCCGCCAGCGTCAGCGTATCGGCTAGCACCATGCGGCCTTCGGCGTCGGTGTGGACGATTTCGATGGTGGTACCGTTGAGCGCTTTCACCACTTCGTTCTGGCGATAGGCTTCGGGGCTGATGTGGTTTTCGGCGAGCGCCACCCAGCCGTCCAGTGTGACCGGCAGTTTCATCCTGGATGCGGCAGCCAGGATGCCGAGCACCACCGCCGAGCCGTTCATGTCCTCGTGCATGCCCTGCATGTATTTGGCTGGCTTGAGGTTGTGGCCGCCGGTGTCAAAACAAATGCCCTTGCCCACAAACGCCACTGCCTTCCCTGACCGCTGACCCCTGACTCCTGACCCCTTGCCCTTCGGCCCCTTGTAGCTGATACGCACGATGGCGGCATCTTTCGCCGGCGAACCTTGCGCCACCGCACAGAACGCACCGGCACCCATTTTCTTCAACTTGTCGAAACTGTATTCTTCGACCGTCCAGCCGTATTGCCTGGCCAGCGCCTTGATGCGCTTGCGGTACACGCCGGGCGTCAATTCATCCGGCCCCTGCACGGTGAGGCTGCGGGTGAGGCTGTTGCCTTCGGCGAGCGCTTTTACGCGGGCAAAGCCGTCGGCGGATTGATGACCAAATAGCTGCACGGTTTTCAGAGCGGCATCGGGTTTGGATTTTCTCGATGGCAGTTGCACGGCGTTGACCAGTGCTGCATAGGCTGCCGCGTCGGCTGCGCGTGCCTTGAATTCGGCTTCGCCAAACACCGCCAGCGTCAGCGACTTGGGATGTTCGCTCAATAGCAAAGCCAAACCCTTGCGTACCAGTTCGTGCGCCTCGAACGTGCTCGCATCCGCCTTGAGCATGGCGTACACCGCCAGCGTACCGCCGGGCAACTGCACCGCCACCGGCGACTTGCCCAACGTATCCAGTTTGAGCTCACGCCGCTTCATCACGGCCTTGAGCTCAATGGCGCCCGGCACGTCGGGCAAGGTTTTCGATACGGGCAGCAGCAACAGGGCGTGAGCCGCCGATTCCAGTGACTTTGCGGTGATTTCCTGTTTGTTATCAGCGAGTTTAGGCAGCATGACGGATCCTTGGAGGTGGCGTTTTTCTTGATGGCCGGCTGGGTTTCCCGGATAATCCGGGGTTTGCCTTTCCGACCCCATCCCACAAGGGTAACCGAATGAAGATTGAAGACAAGAAACGCGTACTCCGCGAAATGGTATTGCACCGCCGTTTTGAAGAGCGCTGCTACCAGGCCTACATCGAACGCAAAATTGGCGGCTTCCTCCACCTCTATCCCGGCCAGGAAGCGTGCTGCAACGGCGTGATGGAAGCGGCGCGTCCCGGCCACGATTACGTGATTACCGGCTACCGTGACCACGTCCACGCAATCAAGTGCGGCGCCGACCCCAAGGAAGTGATGGCCGAGCTATACGGCAAGGAAACCGGCTCCTCCAAGGGACGCGGCGGCTCGATGCACATCTTTGATGCGGCGCACCACTTCAT
>JAABQE010000015.1 GCA_011391655.1 Hydrogenophilales bacterium | reverse complement strand
GCTTTATGACTACATTTAATTCAATTTGTTACTTAATTGCCACATCGGGCAGGGCGTTTATGCGGCACAGTTCATGCTGCGTGCCATGCACGCCAACCCCAGTCCTACCCCAGGCTGGTCACCTTTGATGCGACGCATGCCAAGACGCACATTTTTCACACTTGATCAGCGCAAGTGATCGGGCATTTCGAGCGGCGAACGCTGCCCCTGTTCGCTGTGTAGCTCGGGCTGATACCAGCCAAGTTTTTCACGCAACTTGACGACGTTACCGACGATGATAAGCGTGGGCGCCTTCAAGCCAGCTGCGGCGGCGAGTTCCGGCAGGCTGGTGAGGGTGCCGGTGACAACGCGCTGGGTGGGCAACGTCCCCTGCTGGATGATCGCGGCCGGCGTGGTGGCATCGAGCCCGTGTTTGATCAGTGCTTCGCACAACAGTGGCAACCCCTTGAGTCCCATGTAGATGACAATGGTCTGATCGTGACGGGCGATGCCCTCCCAATTCATATTGAAGGTGTTATCACGCAGATGGCCGGTGACGAAGGCAACCGATTGCGCATAATCGCGGTGCGTCAACGGAATGCCCGCATAGGAGGCCACCCCTGCTGCTGCAGTGATGCCAGGTACCACCTGAAACGGCACGCCGTGCTCGACCAGGGTCTCGATTTCCTCTCCGCCGCGACCGAAAATAAAAGGATCGCCGCCCTTGAGGCGCAGCGTACGCTTGCCCTCTTTGGCCAGGCGCACCAGCATCAGATTGATTTCCTCTTGCGGCACGGCGTGGTCGTCACGCTCCTTGCCAACGTAGATGCGCTCGGCGTCGCGGCGACACATATCGAGAATCGGCTGCGAAACCAGACGGTCATGAACAATGACGTCAGCCTGCTGCATCAGCCGCAACGCCCGGAAAGTCAGCAGATCGGGATTGCCGGGACCGGCACCGACCAGATAGACCTCGCCATGGTTGCCGTCGTCGGTCGCAGCATTCTTGATCATTTCTTCCAGTCGCTTTTCGGCATCACCATCACGCCCGGAAAACACCATTTCCGCTACGGGAGACAGAAAAACCTTTTCCCAGAATGCGCGACGCTGCTCAGGTTGAATGGCTGCACGAACACGATCCTTGAAACGTCCACCCAGCGCGCTCAGCCGCCCGTACGCTGCTGGGATCATGGTTTCGAGTCGCGCGCGCAACATGCGCGCCAGTACTGGTGATTCGCCGCCGCTGGAAACCGCTACCATGATCGGTGAACGATCAATGATCGAAGGCAGGATAAAGCTGCACAAGGCCGGCTTGTCTGCCACGTTGACCGGGATATGGCGCGCGCGCGCAGCGTCGGAGACGCGTTTGGCTGCGTCCGCATTGTCCTCGACCACGATCACCATGTCCTTGCCATCGAGCAGTTCGATGCTGAATGCATCCGCGACGCGCGTTAAATAGTCGGCATGCGGCAGTCGATCAAAGCCTTCATGCAAAGCTGGAGCAGCGACATCGACCCGCGCACCCGCACGCAGCATCAATTCGGCTTTACGCGCGGCGGCTTCAGATCCGCCCACCACCAGACAATGACGGTCACGCAAGTCGAGGAAAATCGGCAGATAGTTCATAAGAATTACTCAGCAGCCACGGAATCGGCTTCAGATTCTGCGGAATACGGTGGTATGAAGATAAAGCGCAAATCACCCGGCTTCATCTCAACGAAATCGAGCGTCACGCCCTGCAGGTAGGGTGTGCTGGAGGCTGCGATCAGAATCTCGATGCCGTTGATGACGAGGTGCTCGTCGGCTTCGCGCTCGATATCGAAGCCCATCCCGTAGTTCACGCCCCCGTCGTCTTCCTGGTAGGCGGCGACGCGCAGGATCATGTCGAACACATCGGGGTTGTTGTTTGCCACTTTAATCTGTGCGGCGGCGCTATCGGTAATCTTGATCATCGGTATACCTCGGACTTAATTAGACTTAATTAATTGGACGCCAGCGCCTTATGCGCGCGAACCTGTTTGAGAAATGGGGCGATCCATCCACGTTCGCCAGAGCCACGGCGATGCACATAACCAGCCAGCAGGTTGTGCAATTGATATCCGTCATGCTGCCCATCAATGCCATGGCCACGTTTTACCTGATATGCATATATGGAGTCGGCAGGCAGGTTTTCCAAGCTTGAATAATGAAATTCGTGCGCCGGAATGCTGCCAGACTCCTGCCAGCGATCATCGCCAGTCGGCTGCAGGTTGGCATAGCCGCGACCGACCGGGCGTTCGTGCATCACCGTATCCCCTGGAACCAGGCCGACCATCTGCCGCGTCTGTCCTTGCCAATCCAGGCTCCTCGACAGATACATGAGCCCGCCGCACTCGGCATAAGTGGGTAATCCGGCCGCTATCGCATTACGTATCTGCATGCGCAGCGCGCTATTGGCCTCAAGCTCGGCCATGAACATTTCAGGAAAGCCGCCGCCGATGATCAGGCCATCCAGGGCCGGCAGGTTTGCCGCATGGAGTGTGTCGATATCGATCAATTCCACATTTGCAGCGCGCAGGCTATCGAGATCTTCGCTGTAGTAAAAACCGAATGCCTGATCGTGCGCGATACCGACGCGAACGTGCCCGGCTGGTTCCGGCCTAACTGATGGGACGATTGGATGCAATGTGGGCGCGCTGTCGCCTATTGCCACAAATCGCGCCAAATCAACCTGCCCTGCAACGCGTTCTCCCACATGCTTGATCCTCAACCGAGCGGCCTCCTGCTCATTGGCGGGGACCAAACCGAGGTGACGTTCGGCAATCTGCATGCTGACATCGTGTTGCACGGCGCCAATCACTTCAGCATCGGTGTAATGCTCAATCACGGCACGCAGCTTCGACTCATGGCGGCTGCCCCCCAGGTTGTTGAGGATCACGCCGGCAATACGAATATCCGGATCAAATGCCTGATAGCCCAGAATCAGCGGCGCGACCCCGCGCGTCATGCCGCGCGCATCAATGACCAGCACCACCGGCGCGCCCAGCAACTTGGCCAGCGCGGCATTGCTATTGCTACCGTCAAGATCGAGGCCGTCATATAGCCCCTTGTTACCTTCGATCAAGCTGATGCGCGCAGGGGCGGCGGCACGGGCAAATTGCTGCTCGATTTCATGGCGCCGCATCATGTGAAAATCGAGGTTGTAGCAGGGGCGTTGGGCCGCCATGCCCAACCATAGGGGATCGATGTAATCAGGGCCCTTTTTGAAAGGCTGTACGGCGTATCCGCGCGCATGCAGCGCTGCACACAGCCCCAGGGTGAGCGTAGTCTTGCCGGAGGATTTGTGGGCTGCGGAAATAAAGACGCGGGGCATAGGAGCCCCGCGCTTAATTTCTTCATTGTCAGTTGTGCGCTGGTTCATGATGTCCACTCGCCTGCAGGACATCCGTCCGGCAAGCTTATGTATCAGTGTTCCAGTTTGGCGACCGTTGCATCGTCCAGATTGGCTGGTAGCAGACGCAGCACCTTGACCCCGAAGGTGGTTACCAGCAGCGCAATCGCTATCCCGCCCAAGCCGAGGAAAAATTCCGGCACGCTTGGTGAATAACCATGCACTTCACCATCGGCAAAGCTGCTCTTTTCGGCCAAACCGGGGAACATGTCCAGTGGGAATGCCTGAGCACCGATAATGGTGACATACATCTGCGCAATGCCGCCCAGCACAACCAGGGCACAGGCGATCATGATCCAGGTGCGCTGCTTGCCCAATCCCGTCAGCAGAATCAGCAGTGGGACCACACAGCCAATGATGATCTGTCCCACCCAGAACAGGCTGGTAAAGATACCGCCATCACGCAGCACGAAGGCTTCAACCCCTTCCATTTTGGCGAAGTACAGGTTGGTCAGGTGATACACCACCGTGAAGTACAGCACAGCTGCTACGAATACTGCCAGCAAGCTCTTGAGCCGCAACATGACTGCGTCACCGAGCGGGCGACCCGTCCATGAGTAAGCCGCAGCCAACACCATCAAATAGACTGCCAAGCCATATGCAAACGACATGATGATGAACATCGGAGCCAGCATCGACGTGCCATACAACTCTCGTGCGATCAAAAAGCCGAACAGCGAACCCGTACCAGTTGTCAGTGTCAGACGCCAGATAAAGGCCGCTGTGCCCGCAGCTTTTGAGTAGCCTGCGACAGAGCGATCCAGCATCGTCCATAGGTAAACGCCAACCAGTCCGAAGAAACCGGAGTAGAGAAAAACGTTCCAGGTAAACATCGATTTGAAGTTGAAGTTCGTCATCGCCACAATCAGGCGGTCGGAACGTCCCAGGTCAAGTACCAGCACCAGCAGGCCACCGAGCATCAGCGCCAACGCGAGAACGGCTGAAAGCGGCGCCAGCGGTTTGTACATCTTCTGGTTGAACACCGATGCGATCGAAGCCACGTTCAGCGCCCCCGACGCAGCCACGATCAGGAACACCGCAAAAACATGCGGCAAGCCCCATACGATCTGGTTGTCCATGCCCGTGACAACGTGACCGTGGTGGTGCATGTAATTCCAGGCCAATGCGCCGAACAGCACGAAAAGACCGAGCCCCCCAAACAGCAGCCAGTATTTCATGCTGCTGCCCTCTACTTCGCGGAAAGTGATGCTTGCCATGTTGATTTAGATTCCGTGATAGCGAACGCCGAGATTGAGATTCAGATCTGCACGGACCTGCTTGGTAGGCAGTTCGCGCAAACGCTTG
>JAABQE010000014.1 GCA_011391655.1 Hydrogenophilales bacterium | reverse complement strand
CCGGAAAAGCCGTCCGGCGCATCGTGATCATAGGCATAGCCCTGACCATAGCCCAGTTCCTTCATCAACCGCGTCGGCGCGTTGAGGATATGCGGCGGGGGTGTGAGCGAGCCCGTCGCGGCCGCCAGCTTCTTCGCGGCCTTTTCCGCGACATAGGCGGCGTTCGATTTGGGCGCAGTCGCAAGATAGAGACAGGCGTGGACGATGGCCAATTCGCCTTCCGGAGAGCCGAGAAAATCATAGGCGTCCTTGGCGTCCAGCGTCACCCGCAGGGCGTTGCTGTCCGCCAGACCGATATCTTCGCTGGCAAAGCGCACCAGCCGGCGCAGCAGGTACAATGGCTCCTCGCCGGCCACCAGCATGCGCCCCAGCCAATAAAGCGCAGCATCGGGATCGGACCCCCGCAGGCTTTTGTGCAAGGCGGAAATCAGTCCGTAATGCCCTTCGCGGTCCTTGTCATACACCGGCATGCGGCGGTGCAGAAAGGCGGCGAGCGCGGCTGCGTCCATGGCGGGCACCTGGCCCAGCGCCGCAAGGCTTTCGGCCTGACCCAGCAGGAATCGGCCATCGCCATCGGCAGACGCGATCAAGGCGGCGCGGGCATCATCATCGACCGGCAGGGCGTGTCCGACCAGTCCTTCGGCCCTTACCAGCAATTCGGCCAGCGCCGCCTCGTCCAGCCGTTTTACGATCAACACCCGAGCGCGCGACAGGATGGCGGCATTCAGCTCAAAACTGGGGTTTTCGGTGGTGGCCCCGACCAGTGTGATGGTGCCGTCCTCCATCGGCCCGAGGAAACCATCCTGCTGGGCACGGTTGAAGCGGTGGATTTCATCAACGAACAGCAGCGTCCGCTGCCCGGCGCGCGCCGCCTCGCGGGCCTCGGCAAACAGCTTTTTCAGATCGGCCACGCCGGCAAACACAGCCGAAATCGCGACAAAGCGCATGCCCACTGCATCGGCCAACAATCGGGCGATGGTCGTCTTGCCGGTACCGGGTGGCCCCCACAGGATCAGGCTGGACAGGCTGCCAGACGCCACCATGCGGGTGATGGCGCCGTCCGCCCCCGTCAGCGCGTCCTGCCCGACAACCTCTGACAGAGTGCGCGGGCGCAAGCGTTCCGCCAGCGGGGCGTTGGCCCCGGCCTCCGGGGCGGCGTTGCTGCCGAACAAATCCATGCTGCCGCTTGTCATGCCATCAGGGGCAACAATGCAAGCGTTCAGCTCTTGAACCAGGCCTCGATCGTGCCATTCAGCTTGATGGTCAGCGGATTGCCCTTGCGGTCCAGGCTTTTGCCGGCAGCGACCCGGATCCAGCCTTCGGAAATGCAATATTCCTCGACATTGGTCCGTTCCACACCGTTGTAACGAATGCCGATGCCGCGCCGCAGCAGGTCCCAATCATGAAATTCGCTGCGCGGGTTCACCGACAGGCGGTCCGGCGGCGAGTCGGTCGGGAGTTCGGAAGCTGGTTCGGTCGTGTCAGTCATGGCGCGCTCATAGGCGGGTGACGGCAAACGGGCAAGAAAAAGGGGCCGCAGCTTCGCAGCTACGGCCCCGTTTTTCGCATCAACCGTGGCTTCAGCCTTCGGCGGGCTCTTCGTCCACCGGGAGCGTGCCCGGTTCGGCGTTGGGATCAAAGGCTTCGGTGAAGCCCGCTTCCTCACGCTCGACGGTCGCGGCCACGTCCACACCCTTGGCCTGAAGCTCGGCTTCTTCCGGGGAGCGGGCGATGTTGACCTTGACCAGAACCACGACTTCCGGGTGCAGCGCGACCTTCACGTCGTGCACGCCCAGCGTCTTGATCGGCTTGTCCAGCACGATCTGGTTCTTGTGGACCTTGTGGCCACCATTGGTCAGCGCATCGGCCAGGTCGCGCGCGGCGACCGAACCGTAAAGCTGGCCAGTGCTCGACGCAGCGCGGATCATGACCACGCTGGCGCCTTCCACGTCCTTCGCATCGGAACGAGCGATGTCGCGGCGCTTGGCGTTGTCGGCCTCGATGCGGGCGCGGTCATTTTCGAACCGGGCCTTGTTGGCGTCGGTGGCGCGCAGCGCCTTGCCGCGGGGCAACAGGAAATTGCGGGCGAAACCCGGCTTCACATTGACGATATCGCCAATGCTGCCCAGCTTTTCCACGCGTTCAAGCAGGATGACATGCATCGGTTCTGCTCCTTACTTCACGAGGTAGGGCAGAAGGCCCAGGTGGCGAGCGCGCTTGATGGCCTTGGCCAGTTCGCGCTGCTTTTTGGCCGAAACCGCGGTGATGCGTGCCGGCACGATCTTGCCCCGTTCGGAGACAAAACCCTGCAGCAGGCGCACATCTTTATAATCGATGGCCGGAGCGTTGGCACCCGCGAAGGGGCACGACTTGCGGCGGCGGAAGAACGGACGTCCCATCTCTTTTCTCCCTTACATCGCTGCGCGCGGTTCGCGGCGGGGGCGTTCGCCCCGATCACCACGCGGCGCGCCGCCGTCACGATCGCCGCGACCTTCGCGGCCTTCACGACCACCCTCGCGGCCGCCTTCACGGCCTTCGCGATCACCACGGCGGGTCATCGCCGACGGTTCAGTCGCGAGCGCGTCAACGCGCACGGTCATGTAGCGGATGATGTCTTCGTTCAGGCCAACCTGGCGCTCCAGCTCGGCCAGGGCGGCCGGCGGCGCTTCGATGTTCAGCAGCACATAGTGCGCCTTGCGGTTCTTGGCGATGCGATAGGCCAGCGTGCGCAGGCCCCAATATTCATGGTTGTGCACCTTGCCCTTGCCATCGGCGAGGATCTTGGTGAAGCCTTCCATCAGCACTTCCACCTGAGCAGTCGTCAGGTCCTGGCGCGCGAGGAAGACATGCTCGTAAAACGGCATGCGTCTCTCCTGTAACCGATCGTTGACGGGGCCCCATGCCCACGCCCCTCCGGCTTGCTTCTTTCGCCATGGCGGGACTGGCCCAGCACAGCGAAGGCGCGGCTATGGCGGAGCGGGCGGGTGATTGCAAGCGATTCCACGGCCACGTCAGGCCGCCAGCCGCGCCTTCACCACGCTGATCAGGGTCGCCAAATCCGGGATGGCGGCAAAATCAGCAGCGCTTACCAGCGGGGTCAACCGGCCATCCACATCCAGTGCCAGCAGCGGCAGCGGCCAATCGGCCGCCTGGGGGAAGGCTGTACGGAAATCCGGGCGGTGATGGAACACAAGTTCCATGCCGGTTTCGTCAAGAAACGCCCGCCACTCCCGCTTCATCGAGGTGAGGCCATAGGTGACGGCGCAAAGCTGGCAGGGGTAGGTGGACGGCGACACGATCTTGTGCACACTGTCCATCACCCCTGCCAATATGCCGGCATTGGCGTTGTAGACGATGACGAGGCGCGTCGTCATCCCGCCGCAGTGAGGGCGCTCTTGCCGCGTTTCACCATCAATTTGTTGAGCGCGTTCACATAGGCGCGGGCGCTTGCCACCAGCGTATCGGTGTGTGCGCCGGTACCGCGCACCGTGCGGCCATTTTCGGCCAGCACCACGCTTACTTCCGCCTGCGCATCGGTGCCGGCCGTCACGGCGTGCACCTGATACAGATTCAGCACGGCATCATCATGCGGCACCAGCTTGCGGATAGCGTTGAACAGCGCATCCACCGGGCCATTGCCGCGCGTCGCTGCCGTCACTTCCTCGCCGTCCATCGCCAACGTCAGGATCGCGCGCTGCGGGCCGTTGCTGCCGCAATACACCTCGACCTCCACGACCTGAATACGGTCGTGGCCGCGCAGCACTTCATCATCGACCAGTGCCACGATATCCTCGTCAAACACCTGCTTCTTGGCGTCGGCGAGATCCTTGAAGCGCTTGAACGCATCGCCGAACTCGTTGTCGGACAGGCTGTAGCCCAATTCGCCCAACTTGGAGCGAAAGGCGGCGCGGCCTGAATGCTTGCCCAGCACCAGATTGGTGGCGCCCTGGCCGACGCTTTCGGGCGTCATGATCTCGTAGGTGGAGGCGTCCTTCAGCATCCCGTCCTGGTGGATGCCGCTTTCGTGCGCAAAAGCGTTTGCGCCCACGATCGCCTTGTTCGCCTGCACCTGCATGCCGGTCACGCCGCTGACCAGCCGGCTGGCCCGGGTGATTTCGGTGGAGATGACGCCAGTCTGAAACGGCATCACGTCTTGGCGCACCTTCAGCGCCATGGCGATTTCCTCCACCGCGGCATTGCCGGCGCGTTCGCCGATGCCGTTGACCGTGGCTTCCACCTGCCGTGCGCCGGCCATGATCGCCGACAACGTGTTGGCCACCGCCAGCCCCAGATCATTGTGGCAGTGCGTCGAAAAGATCGCCTGATCGGCGTTCGGCACGCGGGTGATTACATCGCGAAACATGGCGCCATAGGTTTCGGGCGTGGCATAACCCACAGTGTCCGGCAGGTTGATCGTGGTCGCACCGGCATTGATCGCGGTTTCCACCGCCCGACACAGGAAATCCGGATCCGAGCGGGTGGCGTCCTCGGCCGACCATTCGACATCCGCACACAGGTTGCGGGCGAGGCCAACGGACTGGCGGATCGCCTCCAGCACATCTTCGGGCGATTTGTTCAATTTCACCCGCATGTGCAGGGGCGAAGTGGCGATAAAGGTATGGATGCGCGGCTGCCGGGCATTCTTCAATGCCGCCCAGGCGCGTTCGATATCGGCGGGCGCGGCGCGTGCCAGGCTGGCGACGATGGCCGTGTCGCACATGTCGGCGACGGCCT
>JAABQE010000013.1 GCA_011391655.1 Hydrogenophilales bacterium | reverse complement strand
CGTACATAAGGCGTACTGCCGGCATAACCCTGAATCGATCCGCTGAGGCTGCCACTGGTAAAGGGCGGCAGGCTGGCCAGCAGCCGACCCTGCGGATCGATGATGGCGGTGAGTCCGGTGTTGGTGGCGCGCAGCATCATGCGGCCGGTTTCCAGTGCGCGCATTTGTGACATCTGCGCATGCTGCCAGGGCGCGAGCGAATCACCGAACCAGGCCAGATTGCTGACATTCACCAGTACCGTTGCTGCGGGCAACTGGCGGATGATTTCCTCGCCAAAGACGTCTTCGTAACAAATGTTGACTGCGACTTGTTGGCCGCCGATGGCGAGCGGGCGCTGGTCAGGCGCGCCGCGCGCGAAGTCGGATAGCGGAATATGCAGAACCGTGATGACCCAGCCCCACACGGTTTTCAGCGGAATATATTCGCCAAAAGGCACCAGGTGTGTTTTGTGATAACGCTGGCTGGCGGCGCTGCCGAGGCTGATGACGCTGTTGTAGTACGCGCCATCCAGTGATCCGGTCGGCAGCCCGGCCAGGATGTCGCCGCCATTTGCTTGACCGATCGCTGCCAGCCGGTCGCGATCGGCATCGGGTAGCGCGGACTCAAACAGCGGCAGGGCCGTTTCGGGCAGGATGATGAGCTGCGCGGGGGCGGCGGCGGCCATGCGCGCGTAGCTGTCCAGCGTGGCGCGGGTTTTGTCGGCCTTCCATTTCATGTCTTGCGGGATATTGCCTTGCAGCAGTGCGACCGAAGTGGGCGCGCCGATGGGCGTGGTCCAGACGACGCCTCGCAAGGCCTGGCCAGCCACACCCAGCGCGAGGGCGGCAGTGATGGCCCAGACACGCAGCGCAGGCCGCTGGCGCGGGGTGAGGCTCCATGCCAGCAGCGCCGCGATCAAGGCCATGACAAACGACACGCCATAGACGCCGAGCACCGGCGCGAAGCCAGCCAGCGGGCTGGCCGGTACTTGCGAATACCCCAGGTTGAGCCAGGGGAAGCCGGTGAGCACCCAGCCGCGCACCCATTCAGACAGCCCCCACAAGAGCGGGAGCCCGAGCAGCAGCTTGAGTGAAGGATTCGGCGTCCAGTGTTTATGCCCTTCAGGGTGGGCCTGCAGCGCGCCAACCAGCGCGGGAAACAGGGCCAGCACGCTGCAGAACAGCAGCGTGGCCAATCCCGCCAGCCACATGGCCATGCCGCCATACACCGACAGGCTGATGTAAATCCAGCTGACTCCGGTCAGGAAAAAACCCATTCCCCAGGCAAACCCGATCATGAATCCGGCGCGCCGTGTCGACGCGCGCAGCAGCAGGCCGAACAGCGCAGCCAGACTCAACAGCGGCAGCGGCCACAGGTTGAGCGGGGCAAAGCCGCCAACGGCCAATGCGCCGGCAAGCAGGCTGACAACGGGCAACAGGCAGGACGCGCAGCGCATGGCGGGCAAATTATCCGCCATGGCTGGCGCGGGGTTGCTCAGTGCGACGACTCAAAATCGAGATGGCCGTCGATCAGGGTGTAGCGCACCCGGCCTTGCATCGGATGATTGAGGAAGGGCGTGTTGTTGCTCTGGCTGAACAGCGATTGGGACGTCACCACCCAGTCGGCGTGCTCGTCGAATACACAAATATCGGCGCAACTGCCAACCGACAGATGGCCGCCCGGTACGCCCAGGATTTGCGCGGGTTTCCACGAAATCAAATCGAGCGCTCGGGCGAGCGGCACACCCATTTCACGCGCCCATTTCAGGGTCAGCGGCAGCAGCAGTTCGGCACCGGATGCCCCGGGTGCGGATTCACCGAATGGCACCTGTTTTTCGTTTTCATCGACCGGTGTGTGGTCGGAGCACAGCGCGTCGATGGAGCCGTCGCGCAGCGCTTCGCGGATGGCATCGCGGTCGCGCAGACCGCGCAAAGGCGGGCACAAGTGTAAATTTGAATCGAAGCTGACGAGATCGTTTTCCGACAGGTGGACGTGGGTGGCGGCCACATCGCAGCTGATCGCCAGCCCCTGTGCCTTGGCCGCGCGCACCATCGCAATGCCGTCACGCGTGGACAGGCGCATCACATGGACTCGGGCGCCGGTTTCGCGCGCCAGTTGCAAAATGGTGGCCAGCGCGACCGTTTCGGCCAGTGCAGGGATACCGGGCAAACCAAGGCGCGTCGCGACGGCACCGTCATGTGCCACGCCACCGTGCGCCAGCGACATATCCTGCGGCCGCAACCACAGGCTGAAACCAAAGGTGGCCGCGTATTCCATTGCGCGCAGCAGCACATTGGTGTCTGCGATCGGGGCGTCGGCCTGGGTGAAGGCGCGACAGCCTGCTTCGGTCAGCTCGGCCATTTCGGTGATCATTTTGCCGTCGAGCTTTTGTGTCAGCGCGCCGAGTGGGTAGACGCGCGGACCGGGCAGGTTCCGGGCGCGGAACTTCAGCATTTCGACCAGGCCGGGTTCGTCCAGCGGCGGGTCGGTGTCGGGCGGGCAGGCGAGTGACGTGATGCCGCCCGCGGCGGCGGCGAGCATTTCAGATTCGAGCGTGGCTTTGTATTCGTAGCCCGGTTCGCGCAGCCGCACCGACAGGTCGATCAGCCCGGGGCAGACGATCAGTCCACTGGCGTCAATCGTGCGATTGACGTGAAAATCGGCAGGCGCTTGGCCAATGGCGACAATCTTGCCAGCGGCAATGAAGAGGTCGGTGACTTCGTCGCGCTGGTTCATCGGGTCGATCACGCGGCCGCTCTTGATATGGATTTTCATGCTGCACCTCCGGTCAGCAGCGCCATCACCGCCATCCGCACGGCGATGCCGTAGGTCACCTGCGGCAGGATCACCGATTGCGGGCCGTCGGCCACGGCAGAGTCGATTTCGACGCCGCGATTCATCGGGCCCGGGTGCATCACGATGGCATCCGGTTTGGCGAGCGCGAGCTTTTCCGGTGTCAGGCCAAAGAACTTGAAATACTCCTGCGCGGACGGCAGCCGCGCACTCTTCATCCGCTCGTTTTGCAGGCGCAGCATGATGATGACGTCGCAACCCTTGAGGCCGGTTTCCATGTTGTGAAAGACCTTGACCCCCATCTGCTCGATGCCGACCGGGAGCAGGGTTTTCGGTCCGATCACGCGCACCTCGGGCACGCCCAGCGTGGTCAGCGCGTGGATCTGCGAGCGGGCGACGCGCGAGTGCAGCACGTCGCCGACGATGGCCACGGTCAGGTTGTGAAATGCGCCCTTATAGCGGCGGATGGTGAACATGTCGAGCAGGCCTTGCGTCGGGTGCGCGTGGCGACCGTCTCCCGCATTGACGACCGAGATGTGCGGCGCCACGTGGCGCGCGATGAAGTGTGCCGCGCCCGACTGGCTGTGGCGCACGATGAACATGTCGGCATGCATCGCGGACAGGTTGTCGACGGTGTCGAGGATCGCTTCGCCCTTGCTCTGGCTGGAGGTGGAAATATTCAGATTGACCACATCGGCGGACAGGCGTTTGGCGGCGATTTCAAAGGTGGTGCGGGTGCGCGTCGACGGCTCGAAGAACAGGTTGAAGATGCTCTTGCCCCGCAGCAGCGGGACTTTCTTCACCTCGCGTTCGCCCACGTCCATGAAGGATTCGGCAGTGTCGAGGATTTGCGTCAGGATCGCGCGGGGCAGGCCGTCGAGCGTGAGGAGGTGATGCAGTTTGCCGTCTTCTGTGAGTTGTGTGTTCATGCAAGTGAGAGCGTCAGATGGCCGTCGTCGAGGCGGGAGAGGTTGATGTTCTGGTGTTTCGGCACGTTGAGCGTGTGGCCGACGAAATCCGGACGGATCGGCAGTTCATGGTCGCCGCGGTCGATCAGCACCGCCAGCCGGATCGTCGCCGGACGGCCATAGTCGAACAGTTCGTTCATCGCCGCGCGCACCGTGCGTCCGCTGTGCAGCACGTCGTCCACCAGCAGGATGTCGCGGCCTTCCAGGTCGAACGGCAGGTTGGACGGCTTCACCTGCGGATGCAGGCCAATGCGTGAAAAGTCATCGCGGTAAAACGAGATGTCGAGCGTGCCGAGCGGCTGGGTGCATTTCAACAGCGCATGCAGACGTTCGGCCACCCACACGCCGCCGGTATGGATGCCGACGATGAAGGTGTCGGGGGTGAGCGTCGGCGCGATGGCGTCGGCGAGCCGGGTAATAAGCGAGTTGGCGTCAGGCAATGAGGCGGTCATCAAAAAAACCTTGCAGAATGAGTTGGGCGGCAACAGCGTCAACCAGTGCCTTGTTTTTCTTGCCGTGGATGCCGCGCGCATGCAGTTCGGATTCGGCCGCCGTGCTGGTGTGGCGCTCGTCCACCCAGAAGACCGGCAGCTTGAAACTCGATTCTAATTTGCGCGCGAAGTTTTTCGCTACCCGCGTCATTTCATGTTCGCTGCCATCGAGATGGGTCGGCAGCCCCAGCACCAGCAACACGGGCTGCCATTCGGCGATGAGTTTGGTGATGGCGGCCAGCCGCGCATCGGTGGACTCGGCCTGAATCACGGTGAGTGGGTGCGCCACGCCAATGGACAGTTCGCCCGAGGCCACGCCAGTGCGCTTCAAGCCCAGGTCGAAGGCCAGAACCGTGCCGTGCGTGTCGGCGTAATCCACTGCCGTGTTCAAGCGTGCCCGGCTTCGTCAGACAGGCTGGCGAAATCAATGCCCAGGAGTTTCATTGCAGCAGTCAGGCGCGCTTCGGGCGGCAGATCGAAAATCACCTGGGGGTCGGCAGCGACCGAAAGCCAGGCGTTTTGCTTGAGCTC
>JAABQE010000012.1 GCA_011391655.1 Hydrogenophilales bacterium | reverse complement strand
ACGGCAACGGGAAAATCGCCTATTAAATGCTATGGGCCGGCAAGGCCCCCCATTTTTAGCAGCCGCCGGAAGTGGACGCGGGCATCCCGCCTTCAGCAGGCTGAGCGATAATCGCTCCCCATGTCTGCTCCCCGACATCCTTCCGCCATATTCCTCATGGGCCCGACCGCCTCCGGCAAGACCGCGCTGGCGGTCAGCCTGGTCGAGCGCTTTCCGTTTGAAATCATCAGCGTCGATTCGGCGCTGGTGTATCGCGGCATGGACATCGGCACGGCCAAGCCAGACGCCGCCACGCTGGCGCAGGCGCCACATCATTTGCTCGATATTCGCGATCCCACCGAGGCCTATTCGGCTGCGGCGTTTTGCGAGGACGCGCGGCGCTTGATGGATGACATGGTGGCGCGCGGCAAGGTGCCGCTGCTGGTGGGTGGCACCATGCTGTATTTCCGTGCGCTGTTGAACGGCCTCGACGATTTGCCGCGTGCCGATGCGGCGCTGCGGCAGCAACTGGAAATCGAGGCGGCCAGGCGTGGCTGGCCTGCCTTGCACGCTGATCTGGCAGAGATTGATCCGCCCACGGCTGCGCGGCTGGCGCCGAACGATGCACAGCGCATCGGTCGCGCGCTGGAGATTTTTCAGCTGACGGGCACGCCCATGTCAGCCTTGTTCGGTCAGGTGCAAACCGCGTTGCCCTATCGGGTGTTGCAACTCGCGTTGATCCCGTCCGACCGTGCAGTGCTGCACCAGCGCATTGCCACGCGCTTTGATGCAATGCTCGCCGACGGGCTGATTGATGAAGTGAACATGCTGCGCCAGAAATATGCGCTGACGGCCGAGTTGCCCGCGATGCGGGCGGTGGGCTATCGCCAGGCGTGGGCGTATCTCAACGGCGAAATCGACCTGAACGGTCTGCGCGAGCAGGGACTGGCGGCGACGCGCCAACTCGCCAAGCGCCAGTTGACTTGGTTGCGCTCATGGCCCGATGCGATGACGCTGGATTGCCTGGCGGGCGATCTCGACACCCAGGCGTTTGCCCGGGTCGAGCGTCATTTGGCTGCAGGTTGAGGGGAGTGTGGTGGTTGAGTCGGGGAATCCGGCAAGGCCGAATTGACTGTGGCGGATGCGTGTCCGCGATGAAAGCGGATGCTGAGCGTGTCGCCCGCGTGCAGGGTCGCCGCATCGTGCACCACGCGGCCATTTTGTTGCTGGACGATGCTGTAACCGCGCGCCAGCACGCCTTCCGGATTGAGGTGGGCGAGGCTGCTGCCTAGCCGCGCCAGACTGGATTGGCGCTGCAGATGGTGGGTTTGCGCGGCGCGCTGGAAACGGCTGTACAGGGCATTCAGATTGTATTGATCCTGTTGAATGCGGCGACGCGGCGTGATCAGCCGCTGCTTGAGCTGGGCCATGCGCAGCTGTTCGTGCGCGAGCTGGTTGCGGACGCTGTGGCCGAGGCGCTGGGATAGTTGCGTCAGGCCAAGTTGCTGCTGGCGCAACTGCTCGGCGGGATGGATCAGCCGCCGTGCCAGGTAATCCAGCCGCTGCATGTCGTTGTGCTGTTTGCGGGTCAGGTGGTCATGGAGTTGGCGCGCCAGTTGTCCCAGTTGCTGCAGCAGATCCTGGCGCACCGGGCTGGCGAGTTCAGCCGCCGCCGTGGGCGTGGGGGCACGCAGATCGGCGGCAAAATCAGCCAGGGTGAAATCGGTTTCGTGGCCGACCCCACTCACCACCGGCATCGGGCTGGCGGCAATGGCGCGCACCACGGCTTCGTCGTTGAACGCCCACAAGTCTTCCAGTGAGCCGCCGCCGCGGCATACCAGCAGCACGTCGCATTCCGCACGCTGCCCGGCGCTGCGGATCGCGGCGGCAATCTGCGCGCCGGCCCCCGCACCCTGCACCGGCGTGGGATACAGAATCACCGGTAAACCCGGCATGCGGCGCGCCAGTGCGGTGAGCACGTCGTGCAGGGCGGCAGCCTGTGGTGAGGTGACGATGCCGATGCAGCGCGGAAAACGCGGCAAGGCGCGTTTGTTGAGCGGATTGAATAGTCCTTCGGCTTCGAGTTTGGCCTTGAGCTTGAGAAAAGCCTCGAACAGGCGTCCGGCTCCCGCGCGGCGGATCGATTCGCCGCCCAGCTGGAATTCGCCTCGCGCTTCATACAGCGAGGGCAGGGCGCGCAATTCGATGTGATCGCCGTTGGCTGGGGTAAACCCGGCAAACTGGTTGCGGCCGCGAAACATCACGCAGCGCACCTGCGCACCGGCGTCCTTGAGCGAAAAATACCAGTGGCCGGAGGCAGCGCGGATGAGATTGGACACTTCACCCTCGACCCACAGCAGAGGGAGTTGCGACTCAAGCGCACGGCGCGCCATGCGGTTGAGTTCGCTTACGGTGAGAACGGGCAGGGGGGGCGCACTGTCGAAGGGGTCGTCGATCAAATCCATGGCGCGCAGGATAACGGGTTCGCGTTCGGCACGGTTCATTCACAGTCATCAATCTTTCATGAAAATAATGTCTAAAACCCTCTTGACGTTGAATGAATTGTCGTAACTGTTTGATAAATAACGAATAAGACGATTGGTTACTTTTTGTGCCGAAGCATTTTTTCCTTTGTGGGCGGGTGGTTAGCGTATCTGCCTGATGGTTCCTCACAGACTTATCCACATCAATTGTGGAGAACTTAATTCACCTGGCAATGTCGCTGCCCAAATAATTGGTGCTTGCCGAAACGGGTACGCGGGCGCTACATTTCGCCTGTTGTTTTATCCGTTGTTTTATTAGGAGTGGTATTCAGTGTTTGCCATCATTGAGGCGGCCGGTTGGCCGATCTTCCCGCTGATTCTGGCGTCTGTTATTGCCGTGGCCATCATCATCGAGCGCGCTTACAGTCTGCGCACCCAGGAAGTGGCGCCATCCAGCCTGCTGCAGGAAACGATCAAGGTCTATCAGGACCGTGGCGTGCCGCCTGAGCTCATCAGCCAGTTAAACGACAGCTCGCCGCTCGGACGGGTCTTTGCGACGGCCCTTAAAAACGCGAACAATTCGCGTGAAGTGATGAAGGAGTCCATTGAGGAGTCGGGGCGTGCAGTGACCCATGAACTCGACCGCTTTCTGACCTCACTCGGCACGATTGCCAGCATGGCGCCCCTCCTGGGACTGCTGGGCACCGTGATCGGCATGATCGAAATCTTCGGCGCGCAGACGGGAGGCGGCACCAATCCCGGCCAACTGGCGCACGGCATTTCAATCGCCCTGTACAACACGGCGTTCGGTTTGATCGTGGCGATCCCGGCCATGATTGCCTATCGTTTCTTCCGCAGCAAAGTGGAGTCGCTGGTGGTCGATATGGAGCAACAAGCGATCAAGCTGGTGGAAATCGTCCACGGCGACCGGAAGTAACCCATGGACTTTCGTCGCGGCCGTCGGGAAGACTATCCGGAAATCAATCTGATTCCGTTCATCGACATCCTGTTGGTGATCGTGATTTTTCTCGCGGTCACCACCACTTACGCGCGCTTTGCCGAACTCAAGATCAATCTGCCCAGCAGCAGCGCCGCGCCGACGGTGACCCAGCCCAAGCAAATCGAGGTGGCGGTGGCCGAGAATGGGCGCTACCAGATCGACAACGCCGCGATTGGCGATGCGTCGGTTGACGCACTGGCGGCTGCATTAAAGCAGGCCGCCGGCGATGTGCCTGACCCCGTGGTGGTCATCAATGCCGACGCGCGCGCGTCGCATCAGTCCGTGGTGAACGTGATGGAGGCGGCGCGTCAGGTGGGTCTCGTCCGCATTACGTTCGCCACCCAAACCGCCCCCTAGGCGGACGCCTGTGTTTTCCTTTCAGCATCTCTGGGCGCGCACCAGCGTGTTCACGGTGCTGCTCTCGCCGCTGGCTTTAGTGTTTGCTGCCGTGTCCGGGCTGCGCCGTCTGGCCTATCGGCGCGGCTGGCTGGCATCGGTTGCGGTAGGTGTGCCGCTGATCATCGTCGGCAACATTACGGCGGGCGGCAGCGGCAAAACCCCGCTGACCATCTGGCTGGTGAACTGGCTGCGCGCGCAGGGCTATCGCCCGGGCGTGATCAGCCGGGGCTATGGGGGAACCGCGCGCGGCTGTGTCGAGGTGCAGCCTGACAGCCCGGCCGCCGAAGTGGGCGACGAGCCCTTGCTGATCCGGTTTAAAACCGGCGCGCCGGTGGTGGTTGGACGTGACCGGGTCGCCGCGGCGCGCACGCTGATGGCGCGCCACCCGGGCGTCGATGTGGTGGTGTCTGACGATGGTTTGCAACATTACCGCCTGCAACGCGATATCGAGCTGGCGGTGATAGATGCAGCAAGCGGGCTGGGCAATGGCTGGCCGCTGCCGGCCGGGCCATTGCGCGAACCCGGCCGTCGCCTCAAGCAGGTGGATGCGGTGATTCAGGTGGTGCGCGGGGCGGCCCCGCCGCGTGATGATGTGCCCGCGACCAGCTGGCGTGCCGATTACACCGCCGGGCGGGTTTATCGCCTGCGTGCCCCACAGGACACCCGGGCGCTGCGTGAGCTGCCCGCGCAAGACTGGCTCGCGGTGACCGGGATCGGTCGCCCGCAGGGTTTTTTTGACATGCTGCAAGCAGCGGGTGTTCGCTTCAGGTCGCGCGCGTTTGGCGATCACCATGCTTTTCAGCCACGAGACTTGCCAGTCGACGGTGCGGTGGTGATGACCGAAAAAGACGCGGTAAAATGCCTCCTGTTTGCGGGAACAGATTGGTGGGCGCTGCAGCTTGACGTTGCGCCGGAACCTGGATTCATCGACTGGTTAAGCGC
>JAABQE010000011.1 GCA_011391655.1 Hydrogenophilales bacterium | reverse complement strand
CAATCGCTGGTCGATATTTTCCAGTTGCTCTCGATCGACGTCGATCAGTTCCACGGCATCGAAATTGAGGAATTCCCCGCCCAGATCGCCCAGGTCGCGCTATGGCTGGTCGACCACCAGATGAACCTCAGAGTGAGCGAGGAGTTTGGCATGTACTTCGCCCGCATCCCGCTCAAGACCAGCCCCAAAATCGTCCACGGCAACGCGCTCACGCTGGACTGGAACCAGGTGCTACCGGCAGAGCGGGCGAGCTACATCATGGGCAACCCGCCGTTTATCGGTGCCAAATTCATGGACGACGCCCAGCGTGCCGACACCCGCGCCGTGTTCGATGGCATCCCCAACGCCGGGCTGCTCGACTTCGTCGCTGCGTGGTACGTGAAGGCGGCGCGTTACATCGAAGGCCAGCCAACCCGCTGCGCTTTTGTTTCGACCAACTCCATCACCCAGGGCGAGCAGGTCGGCGTGCTGTGGGGCTGGCTGCTGGCGCACGGCGTCAAAATCCACTTCGCGCATCGCACCTTCTCATGGAGCAACGAAGCGCGTGGCAAGGCAGCGGTGCACTGCGTCATCGTCGGTTTCGGGCTGGGCGAAATCGCGGAGAAAACGATCTACGAATACGCCGACATCAAAGGCGAACCCCATGCACTGGCCGCCGCCAATATCAACCCGTATCTGGTGGATGCGCCAAACGTCATCGCCGAAGGCCGGACGACAGCACTCTGTCCGGTCAAACCCATCGTCAACGGCAGTATCCCTGCTGACGGTGGCAATCTTATTCTTGAGCCGCATGAACGCGATGAACTGTTGGCTACCGAACCAGAGGCGAAGCGCTGGATACGGCCTTATCTCGGTGCGGAAGGCTTCATCAGCGGCGCGATGCGCTATTGCCTGTGGCTAAAAAACTGCCCGCCAGACGTGCTACGCCGAATGCCTGCTGTGATGTCTCGGGTTAAGGCCGTGCAAGCTATGCGGGAAGAAAGCAGCAAGGCCGCGACACGCGAAAAAGCCCGCATTCCCACCCGCTTTACAGAAGACCGACAGCCCGAATCCGGCGAGTACCTTGCGCTGCCACGCACCTCGTCAGAAAACCGAGCCTATATCCCCATTGGCTATTTATCGAGCGAAGTCATCGCAGCCAACGATTTGCAACTCGTACCAGAAGCAACAACCTACGAATTCGGCGTGCTCACCTCTGCCATGCACATGGCCTGGGTCCGAATTACATCCGGTCGCCTGAAAAGCGATATTCGCTACTCGGTCAAGTACACCTACAACACTTTCCCTTGGCCCGACGCCCCCGCAGACAAAACCCGGCAGGCCATCGAAGCCGCTGCCCAGGCCGTGCTCGACGCCCGTGCCGCTTTCCCCGACGCCACCCTCGCCGACCTTTACGACCCACTGACCATGCCGCCCGCGCTGCTGAAGGCGCACCACAAGCTCGACGCCGCGGTGGACAAGGCCTACAGCAAGTCCGGTTTCAAATCCGACGCCGAGCGGGTGGCGTTTCTGTTCGCACGCTATCAGGCGCTGACATCGTTGCTGCCTCAAACGCCCCCGAAAAAGCGTGCCGGGAAGACAAAAATGCTTCGGGAAGAAGGCGCGATTGCCCCATGACAACGGCCTTCAGCGATTACATCGTCTACGTTGACGAAAGCGGCGACCACAGCCTGGCGTCGATCAACCCCGAATACCCGCTGTTCGTATTGTCGTTCTGCATTTTCCTCAAGAACGCTTATGCCAGCACGATGACGCCCGCTGTGCGCAAGCTGAAATTCGAGACATTCGGCCACGATATGGTGGTGTTGCACGAAATCGATATCCGCAAGAAAAAGGGTGCTTTCGCGAAATTGGGCAAGGAAGCACGGGAAGGCTTCCTGGATGCATTGACCGACATCATTGAAACCACCGACTTTAGGCTGGTCGCAGTGGTGATCGACAAACACAAATTAAAAACCCGATACGCCACCCCAGAGCATCCCTACCACCTGGCGATGGAGTTTGGGCTGGAGCGCATCTACCGCTATCTGAAAAACATGGGGCAAGATGGTCGGCTGACGCACTTGGTCTGCGAGGCGCGAGGTGCAAAGGAAGACGCCGAACTGGAACTCGAATTCCGTCGTATCCGGGATGGAAGGAATATCTTCAACAAGCCATTACCGTTTGAATTGGTGGTGGCAGACAAGAAAACCAACTCAGAGGGTATGCAGCTTGCGGATTTGACTGCACGCCCCATAGGCTTGTCGATATTGCGGCCTGAACAGGCCAACCGTGCGCATACCGTGCTGGAACAGAAATTTTGCCGGGATGGCAATGGCATTAAAGCGGGGATTGGATTAAAAGTGTTCCCCTAGAAAGTCGAAGGGCCTCCGAGTAGTCCCAGAAGCCCAACGCCGATCGGGTAGTCCCAATCCACTTGCGATCAATATAAACAACTTGTTTACCGGAAGTCAACCAATCTTATGCCCCCCGCACTAGCAGACCACCCCTGGCTTAACGCCCTCAAGGTCTACACCCACCCGCGCGTCGTCGGCATGCTGTTCCTCGGCTTTTCGGCCGGGTTGCCGCTGCTGCTGGTGCTGGGCACGCTGTCGTTCTGGCTGTCGGAAGCGGGCATCGCACGCGCCACCATCGGCCATCTGAGCTGGGTGGGGCTGGCGTATGGCTTCAAGTTTTTGTGGTCGCCGCTGGTGGACCGGCTGCCGCTGCCTTTCCTCACCCGCATGCTGGGCAAGCGGCGGGCTTGGCTGCTGCTGTCGCAGGTCTGCATTGCCGCCGCGTTGCTGGGCATGGCGAACACCGACCCGGTGCTGAACCTGATGCATACGGTGTTCTTTGCGCTGGCGGTGGCGTTTGCCTCGGCGACGCAGGATATCGCGCTCGACGCTTACCGCATCGAGGCGGTGGAAACCGAGAAGCAGGGCGCGATGGCGGCGACCTATCAGGCGGGCTATCGCATCGCGATGATCACCGCGGGTGCGGGCGCGCTGTGGATCGCGGCGAGCGTCGACCCGAGCGAGGCAACCTACGATTTCCGCCCATGGCAGGTGGCCTACACGGTGATGGCGGCGCTGATGGTCGTGGGCATGCTGACCACGCTGATCATCCGCGAGCCGGAGCATCCGGTCTCGCGTGTCACCAACGAGCGCGAGGCGCACACCCGCGAACGCTTCGCCGCCGCCGGGCTGTCCGGCTGGCTGCTGACCGCAACGGCCTGGCTTTACAGCGCAGTGCTGTCGCCCTTCATCGACTTTATCCAGCGCTATAAATGGCAGGCCATGCTGATGCTGGCGCTGATCGCAACCTACCGCATCTCGGACGTGGTGATGGGGGTGATGAGCAATCCGTTCTATCAGGAAATGGGCTTCACCAAGGACGAGGTGGCCACGGTGTCCAAGGTCTACGGCGTGATCATGACCATCATTGGCGCGGGACTGGGCGGCCTGTTGACCCTGCGCCTCGGCGTGATGCGCACGCTGTTTCTCGGCGCAGTGCTGTCGGCCGCGACCAATCTGCTGTTCGTGTGGCTGGTCGGGCGCGGGCATGACGTCGGCGCGCTGGTGTTCACGGTATCGGCCGACAACCTGTCGGCCGGGATTGCGTCATCGGCCTTCGTGGCCTATCTGTCGAGCCTGGTCAATCAGGCGTATTCGGCCACGCAATACGCGCTGTTCACCTCGGTGATGCTGCTGCTGCCCAAGTTCATCGCGGGCTTTTCTGGCGAGTTCGTCGATGCCTGGGGCTGGGCGAATTTCTTTACCGGGACGGCGCTGATCGGGTTGCCAGTGCTGCTGCTGGTGTGGCTGGTTGCCCGCCAGGCGAACAACAAGCCATGACCGAGTTTTCCCTGCTCACGGCCCTGCTCGCCGGTCTGCTCGGTGGCGTGCATTGCGTCGGCATGTGCGGCGGCATCGTCGCGGCGTTCTCGTTCCGCGCCGACGGCAGCACGCCGCCGTTCCGCCTGCATCTGGCCTACAACCTGGGGCGGGTGACCTCGTATGCCCTGTTCGGCGCGCTGGCTGGCACGCTCGGCGCGTCATTGAAACTGGCGGAGTTCCTGCCGGTGCAAACGTTGTTGTATGTGCTGGCGCAGGTCGTGATGATTCTGCTCGGCTTGTATCTGGCCGGATTCAATCGCTGGGTGCTGATTTTTGAGCGCGCCGGTGGCAGCTTGTGGAACCGGATCAAACCGCTGTTCCAGAAACTGCTGCCAGTGAAATCACTGCCGCAGGCGCTGCTGGCGGGCATGGCCTGGGGCTGGCTGCCGTGCGGGCTGGTGTATTCGGTGCTGGTGTCGGCGCTGGCGGCGGGCAGCGCCACCTCGGGCGCGGCGCTGATGCTGGCGTTCGGCCTCGGCACGCTGCCGAATCTGCTCGGCATGGGCCTGTTCGCGCGGCAGATCCAGCCGTTCATGCAGCAGCTGTGGGTACGCCGCGCGGCGGGGCTGACGGTGGCGGGCTTCGGCGTGTGGGGGCTGGCGAATCTGGCTTATTCGGCGTTGTCGGATACCTGACAACCCGCTTGGTTCCATCGCAGCAGACACAAAACAGCCCCGAATCCGGGGCTGTTTTGTGTCTGGCTTACTTGAAAAACTTCTGGTCGAAGCTCATTTCATATTTGGGTTCGCCAGCCACTTCGACGGTGGCGTTGAATTTCAGCGTGTCCGGCGGTGCGACACGGAATTCGCCGAGATAGTAAATCGCCGTGCCTTCCTTGATTTCACGCATGGTGATATTGGACAGTTGCTGGGTGAGGTTGGTGGCATAAATGGTGAGTTTGGCCGGCACTGGCGTAAGCACGCCGACCTTGTTTTTCTTCAGCACCGACACGGTGACCATGCCGCGCGTTTTACTGCGCTCGATCTTGTAGGCGCGCGCGACTTCGGGTTGCAGCTCGTCAGTGGTGAGGGCGTTGTAGTGGATTTCGAGGTTGCCGAATTTTTGCGAAATTTCGGCGTGGGCTACGGCAGCAACGGAACACAGGCATAGCGCAGCAAGCAGGCGTTTCATGGTCTCTCTCCAATCGTTTTTGGGTTTTGGGGACATTCGAGCTGAAGTGATGCTGCCTGAATTGTAGGCACTTATTTGAGACTGGCGAGCCATATAGTCAAATCGTCCAGCATGCGGCTGACCGCCAGGCTGGACGCCTGCGCGGCACCGGCTGCGTCATAGCTCGCCAGCGGCACCTGCTGCTCGAATACGCGATGTCCCAGCAGCTTGCGCTGCCTGGCATCGACCAGATCGGCACGCAACACCAGCCGCACCTGTCCTGGATGACTGACGGCATCGTGATAGAACTCGAGCAGCTCGGTGTTCAGCAGCCAATCGGCGCGCACGTAGCCGCCGCCAGCGCTCACACTCCATACGCCCTGCTGGTCGAGCCGGGCGCGCATGAGATCGCTAAAACGCTTGCTCGGGCGCTCGGTCCAGCGCGCGTATTGATACAAGCCCCGGGTGCCGGCGCTGCGACTGAACACCAACTGGTCGGTATCGTAGAAATTGCCGGTGCGGGTGTCGAGCACCCGCAGGGTGGGCGCAGGTTCTGGCGACGGCGGTGTGGTGGTGGTAGCGGTGACAGCACTGGCAGCCGGGGCAACATCGTTCAGCACATAAAACACCACGGCCGGGGCCTTGGATGCGTCGCCCAGGTTGAGACAACCGGTAAGCGCCGCAGTCGCCGCAAGCAGGGCCAGCCCAACGCGGATAGAAGCGATATTCATGGCAATTTTTCTCCGGGTCCGAGCTGCTGTTGCGCCGGGCCAAACAGGATGGCGCGCGGGTCGGACAAGCGCTGTCCGGTGGTGGTGAGTGCGTCGGAACTGGTTTGCACGTCGCGGCTGAGCAGGGTCATTTCCAGTGTGCCAGCGTCGCTGAGTTGCTGAATGCTTGCGGAAATCTGGCTGGCATCGCGCTGGAGTTGTTCCATCGCGAGGGCGGCCTGCTTCAATGCAACATCGGCACTGCCGGCGACGCCAGCGAGGCTGCCTTCAACCCGGGTGGTCGCCTGGCCGATGTTGGCGCTGGCGATGCGGAATTCTTCCGAGGCTTCGCGTACGCCCACCATCACGTCTTTAAGACCATTCTTGTCGGCGGCGAGCTGACCGGACAGTGTGTTCAGATTGGCCAGTGCCTGGCTCAATGCGCGCTGGTTTTCTTCCGACAGCACCCGGTTCATTTTCTCCATGATCTCCGCACCGCTGTCTGCCAGTTTCGCCAAGGTCACGGCCACCTTGTCGATATCCGAACTGCCCTCGGCGATGAGCGGATAACGTTCACCCCGGGCGGCCTGCAGCACGGGGGCGGTTTTCAGGCCGTTGACGATTTCAATCGCTGCAATACCGGTGACCAGGTTGCGCTTGACATAGGCCACTGCGCCCTGGTGGATGTCCAGATCCGCGTCCACCCGGGCGACCACCGCAACGGCTTCGTCGCGATTGCTGACGAAATCGAAATCAGCAACGGTACCGACATCGATGCCGCGCATTTTGACCGGGCCGCCGACGGCCAGTCCGTCGAGCGATTGTTTCTTGAAATGAATGATGTAATTCTGATAGGCGATGGTATCGGCCGCGCCCACCAGCCATAAAATGGCCAGCGTCATCAGCGCGGCCACCAGCAATACCAGCATTCCTACCAGGGTGTAGCGTCCTTCAGTTTCCATCTGCGGTTTCTTCCTGCGGCGCACGCGCGGCAAAGTAGTCGTTCAGCCACGGGTCGTCGAACTGTTTCAGTTCGGCCACTGTGCCACTGCCGAGTACGCGGCCGTCTGCCAGCACAATGACACGGTCAATAATTGAAAAGAGTGTATCCAAGTCGTGGGTGACGAGGAATACGGTGAGACCCAGATTGTCGGCCAGCAGGCGGATCAACTTGTCGAACGCGCGCGCAGAAATCGGATCGAGACCGGAAGTCGGCTCGTCCAGAAACAGCAGTTCAGGGTCGAGTACCAGCGCGCGCGCCAACGCCACCCGCTTGCGCATGCCGCCGGAGAGTTCGCTCGGACGCTTGGTCGCCACGTCCTCCGGCAAGCCGGCCATCGCCAGCTTCAGGCGCGCCAACTGGCGGCACAGGGGGTGCGGCAGGCTGGTGTGTTCAAACAGCGGGGTGGCGACGTTGTCTTCTACCGACAGCGAGGAAAACAGTGCACCATCCTGAAACAGCACGCCAAAGCGCCGCCGCAGCAGATTCATCTGTTCGGGCGTGCTGTCCAGCACCGACTCGCCGAATAACTGGATGTGACCTGCCTGCGGTTTCAGCAAACCGATGATTTCACGCAGCAACACCGATTTTCCGGTGCCGCTGCCTCCGATCAGCGCAACGACTTCGCCACGTGCAACCGACAGGCTCAGACCCCGGTGGATGCTGTTACCACCCAGCGTGGTGTGAACGTCGCGCACGTCGATCACGGTTTCGCCCATCAGATGTCCATCCGCACAAACATCACGGCAAAAATCGCATTGAGAATGATGATGGCGACCAGGCTCTGCACCACGGTAGACGTGGTGTTGGCACCGACGCTGCGGGCATCGCGACTGACCGACAAACCCATCCTGCAGGCGATCAAGGCAATGAACAGAGCAAACACCGGCCCCTTCAAAATCCCGACCAGCAAGGTTTTCAGTTTCAGCACGCCCAGCATCCGGTCCATGAACATGTAATTTGAAATATCCAGCTGCCCCTGCGCCACCAGCATGCCGCCGATGATCCCGGCGATATCGCCGATGAAGATCAGCAGCGGCATGGCGACCAGCAGGGCAATCATGCGTGGAATCACCAGCACCGCCAGCGGCGACAGGCCGAGCGTGGTGATGGCATCGATTTCCTCGTTAACCTTCATGGTACCGAGCTGCGCAGTGATGGCCGCACCGGTGCGTCCGGCCACCAGGACGGCGACGATGACCGGTGAGATTTCACGCAGGATCGCCAGCAGCAGGCCATCGACGACAAAAATGCTGGCGCCGTATTGCTGGGCCTGCGAGCCCAGCAGGTAGGCAAAGACCACCCCGAGCAGGAACATCATGCCGATCACGATCGGGATCGCGCCGACGAATATCGCATTCACCTGCGCGCCCAACTCGCGCCAGCGCCAGTTTTCCGGCTTGCCCATCAGCTGCGCCAGTTCGAGGGTCAGCTGGCCGACAAAGCGGACCAGGCCGATGACGTGTGCCCAGATGGCAAGGGAGCCGCGTCCAACCGTTTCACGCAGGCCAGCGCGCGGCAACTCGGGCTGCGCCGCAGTGGTCCCGGCATGCTGCGCCACCAGATTCAGCAACGACAGATGACGCGGCTCGAAGCCGCGCAGTTCGGGCAGCGGATCGTCTGGCTGCGGCCGCGCGGCGTTGAGCAGCAACCACGCTCCATTGGTGTCGAGTTGGGTGATGGCCGCGCCGTCGAGAATGCGTACGGCTTTGCCGTCGAGCGCGGGCAAGGCCGACGCGGCACCGACATGCCAGTCGCCGCTGGCAATCAGCGCGGCCTGCGTTTCGTCGAAATGCGCGGTGCCCGTTGTCACGCCAGACCCAGCGGATTATTGGGATCGATACCGGGCATGAAAGGCAGGCCGCGCTCACGGTGAGTGACCTGGTAGACGCAGCCAACCCAGTTGCCAATCACGCCTTCGGCGGTGTCGTGCCAGGTGTTGTCGATCTGCGGCAGCAGCAGTGACTCGGGAAAATCGAGTGCCTCGCCCGCCTGCATGCGGCTCCGGTATTCCAGCAGCAGCGCCTGCGCCTGGCCGTTGAAATAACGCACCGGAAAAGGTGGCCAGGCGGGCAGCTTGCCAGCCAGCGCCAGCTGCAGGTCGCGCTTGTATTCCTTCAACAGCGACACCGTGTCGTACTCGGGATGGCCCTGAAAAAACACGGTGCGCAACCCATCGCCACTCACCGCCAGATGCACGCCCGCCTCTGCGCTTTCGGCCAGCACCTTGACGCCCGCAGCCTCGAACTGCGCGCGCGACACATCGTTCCAGCGCGAATGCGGCACGTCGAAGCGGGTGTTGATGTCAGCCACCAGCGGATGCCGCGCATCGGTCACCCGGTGCTCGAACACGCCCCAGATTTTATGCGGCTGCTTCACCCGTGTCTGGCCATGGCGGAACTGCATCACCGCGTGGGTGGCGAGGCACGAACACAGCGTCGAGGTGACGTTGTCCCACGCCCAGTCGATCACTTCGATCAGCGGTTGCCAAAATGCCTCGTCGGCCAGGTTGGGATGGCTGACGTTGGCACCGGTGATGATGAGCGCGTCCAGCCCCTTCTCGCGAATGGCGTCGAAGCTTTCGTAAAACTGCGCGATGTGCGCCTGCGCCGCCGCGCCGCGCGGCAGCGTCGGCAGGGTGAACGGGTGCATGTAGAACTGCGCGATCGGGTTGGATTCGCCGACCAGCCGGTAGAACTGCCGCTCGGTCGCTTCCAGCGCAGCGTCCGGCATCATGTTCAGCAGGCCGACGTGCAGCTCGCGGATTTCCTGATTCGCGGCGCGCTCGGTCGACAGCACCGTGATGCCGTCGCGGCGCAAACGCTCGAAGGTGGGCAGGGCGTTATGCGCGACCAGCGGCATCTTAGTTCCCCTTGCGCGCGACGGCAGATTCGACCAGCGCGAGAAAATCGCGCTCGTCGCGTACCTGCGCCACTTCCTGAGAGGTCACGGTGTAGCCGTGCGGCTGGGCAATCGCTTCATAGCGCGGCAAGCGCGAATGGAACAAGCGCGGAAACACCCAGCGCGCAAAATCGTTGGGCTCGATCTGGGCGACATATTCGAGGCCTTTTTCCTGCAGATAGACCGGCAACTGCTCAGCGAGAAAGGCCGGGCGAAAATACAGCGGCTTGGGATCAGACTGCGCGCGCTTGATCAGCGTGTCTTCCTCTTCGCGGGTGGTGGTCTGGATGTAGAGAATCAGCGTGTGCTCGGCCAGCAATTCAACCACGCCGGGCTCGTCCAGCTCGCACAGGCTGCCGCCGACATCGTTCACAAAGTGTGGGTAGCCGTAGATTTCTTCGCCCTTGCGGATAAAGGCCGGCACGTCGCGCATCGCCGCAATTTCCGCGTCGCGATACGCCGCCTGCCGCCGCGAGAATTCATCCAGGCTCAATCCGCCCCACTCCGGTCCACCCAGCTTGCCGACGAAAGTGAGCACGGGTCCCAGGTCATGAATCTTGATGTTGTTCTTGATGTCGATCCAGTCGTTGCGCAACAGATCACGCAGAAACGGCACCTGCATCGCCTGATACTTGATCAGGTCGAGAATCGGTTCGTCGAGATAACGCGTGCCGATGCGGTAGTCGCCAGAAAAATGAAACCAGTCGTGCCCGCGCAGCATGCTTGAAATGTGCGTTTTGCCGACGCCGGACATGCCAAGCAGGGTAATGCGCTTGGTTTTCCAGGCGCGGAAAGAGTCGGGGGTGAAATGCATGGGATTCGGTTTTCCTGGGATTAGCGCGAAGCCTACCGAAAAGCCACCCAATTAAAAAGCAAAAAGGGCGCGGAATGCGTCCGGGATGCGTCAACAGGCCGGCTGCGGCTAGCCAGATAGTAACCCCGGACGCCACAAAGGTTTTCCCGGAAACCGCCGTTACTTATCCGATATCCATCTAAACTGTGCTTACCCCCTCTGGAAGAGACGTCGTGCCTGAACGTGCAATCAAGCTGTTAATCGCCGGCTCCACTGAATCAAGCGCTGCTATTGAACGGGCACTGGTCAGTCACGGCATGCCCGTGCGGGTTCAGCGCATTGATACAGCCCGGGACTTGCACCAGGCACTTGAACATCCCGGCTGGCACCTGGTATTTAGCGACCTTGAGCTATCCGGGTTGTCTGCATTCGATCTGCTGAACCTGCTCGCCGAAAAAGGAATAGAGGTGCCCGTTGTCGTCATCCAGGGAACCGGTGCCGAAGACATTGCCTTGCGCTGCCTTGAATCAGGGCGATGCCAGTTTATCCAGTTGAATACGCCCTATCTGCAAAGCCTCCCCCGCCTGATTGAGGTCCTGCTCGGACAAGCCGGAAAAGAGCGCGCCCGGCGCCTGACCGAAAAAAGACTGCTGGAAAGCGAAGAACGCTTTATCGATGTTCTCGACAACACCAACGATCTGATTCAATGCGTTGCCCCCGATGGATCCATCACCTACACCAACCGCGCGTGGCGAAACGCCCTGGGTTATACCGAGCAGGAGGCCCAATCACTCAACCTGCTGGATATACTGCACCCCGACAGCCATGCATGTTGCCACAGCCGATTCAGTCGCTTGCTGAGCGGCGAAACGTTGAGCTGCATCGATTTCCAGTTCGTGTCCAAGTCAGGTGAAACGGTTTATCTGATGGGGGATTGCGGATCGATCACCAAGCAAAGCGGGGTGATCTCGACTCGCGGCATATTCAAGAACATTACCGATACCGTCAGGGCCGAAGAAGCCTTGAAGGTCACCGAGGCGCGCTATCAAGCCTTGTACGAGAATGCGCCTGACATCTACACCACGGTCAGCGCAAGCGGCGAAATTCTGTCCATTAACAAAACCGGCGCCAGCCTGCTCGGATATGAAGTCCATGAGTTGATTGGCGAGTCTGCCACCAAGGTCATCCACCCCGAAGATCAACAAGCCGTTTTCAGTTGTGTAGAAAAGCTGTTCACTGATCCTGAAGCGAAAGTGGATATCGAATACCGGAAAATCAGAAAAGACGACTCGATATTATGGGTGCATCAACGCGCCAGCCTGGACCCGATGGGCGGTGCTCAAAGACTGCTGGTCGTTTGCCGTGACATCACTGACAGGCGTTATCTGGAAGACAAACTTGCCCATCAGGCCTCCCACGACATGTTGACCAACCTGCTCAACCGGCGCGAATTCGAGCGGCGGTTGCAGCACGTGCTAGCGAGAGAAGCCGACCCGGCTGACCGGCACATCCTGTGTTTTCTCGATCTCGACCAGTTCAAGACCATCAACGACACCTGTGGACACATTGCTGGCGATGAGTTGCTACGCCAGATTGCAGCATTGCTGAAAGGCTTGATCCGGTCGCGCGACACCCTGGGACGCATTGGCGGCGATGAGTTCGCCGTATTAATGGAACACACCCCTCTGGATAAAGCCCTCCAGTTTGCCGAGAAAATCCGGTCGGCCATCAATGAATTCGAGTTTCACTGGCGGTCCCAGCGCTTTTCGATTGGCGTAAGCATAGGCGTCGCCCCCATTCAAGCCGGACGTTCCGTTACCGACATGCTGAATGTTGCGGATATGGCGTGCTACACAGCCAAAAAGGCCGGCAGGAATCGTGTCCATACCGCACCAGCGGATCCCCTCACGGCAGAGGCATAATCGCCTTATTTGCATCCACGCAGTTTCGCCATGCCCCCTCTCAGCCACCCCGTCCTCTCCCTGCTCGAAACCCGCGTCCTCGGCGTGCTCTGCGAGAAGCAGCACACCGTGCCCGACACCTACCCCTTGTCCCTCAACGCCCTGGTAGCCGGCTGCAACCAGAAAACCAGTCGCCACCCCATCATCGAGGTGAGCGAGGCCGATGTGCTGTCCGTTATCGACAGCCTCAAGGAGCCGGCTCTGGTCATGGAGTCCAGTGGTGGCCGTGTCACCCGCTACGCCCACAACATGGGCCGTGCGCTGCAGTTGCCCGCCCAATCCATTGCCCTGCTCACCGTGCTGATGCTGCGCGGCCCGCAAACCGCAGGCGAACTGCGCATCAATTGCGAGCGCCTGCACCGGTTTGCCGACATCTCGGCGGTAGAAGGTTTCCTGCAGGAGCTGGCCGAACGACCTGATGGCGCCATGGTGGTCGAACTGCCGCGCCAGCCCGGTTCGCGTGAAAACCGCTGGGCACACCTGCTGAGCGGAGCGCCGGTCATCGATGAAAGCACAGCTTCCCTGACCACCGCCGGCTCCATGACCGACATGGCCGCCAGTGAAATTGCCGCGCTTAAGGCCAACATGGCGCGTCTGGAAAGGGATGTCGAAACCCTGAAGAGTGTGGTCGCCAAACTGTGCGGTGAACTCGGCGTGTCGGGCTGACACCGCAGGCGCAGCCAGGGAAGCCTTGCCAAGGCGGCAAAAGCGGACCATAGGCAAAAAGCACACTCACGCGCTGATACTCGCACGCGCACGCCGCATAATTCCGGAACGCTCGTTTTACAAAACCGCACAATGCACCGATAAGGCCTTTATGAAAGACAAGCGCTTCTACTACTTTCTACATCGCCAGATCCCGATATTCATCCTTCTGTCACTACTGCCAGGACTGGGGTATTTGTTTCTCGGGTGGCTGAATGGCGTGTTCACGCCCGCATTCGTCTGGTATCTGATGATCATCGCGGCCTCGATCTGGGGCATACGGATTTACCGCAATTTCGACTTCGAAGCGATGAGCGGGCAGCGACGCGACCGCTGGTATCAGCAGTGCACCTGGTTCATGTATGCGTTTTTTCTGCTGTGGGTGCTGATTTTTCTAGTCTATGTCCGGCAGGACAGCAACAAGCTTCACTACATCGCCATCTTCACGGAAATCGGCGCATCGGTGGTGGCCTCGACCCTGCTGGCGTCCGACCGCCGGCTTTACCGGCCAACCATCTTCCTGCTGATGATCCCGCTGATCGTCTATTTTTTCATGATCGGCGAATGGTACGGCTACGTCCTCACGGTCTTTGCCTGCACGCTCACCTGGGTGCTGCTCCATGCGTCCGACAGTACGCATCAACTGTTAATGCAGGCCAACCATCAGGCCTCGCACGACGCGCTGACGGGTTTGCATAACCGGCAATACTTCATCGACCATCTGCAGAAACGGATGAATTCGCTCAATGAGAGCCGTGAATTCTCTTTTCTGCTGCTGCTCGATCTGGATCATTTCAAAACGGTCAATGACTCGCTGGGACACGATATCGGCGACCAGCTGCTGAAAATTGTCGTGTCACGGCTGCAGCAGCATGTTCCTGAATCATGCGTGGTGGCGCGCCTGGGCGGCGATGAATTCATCATTTCCGGGAGCAGCTTTGCCGACCGGGCGAGTGGTGAGCGCGCCGCGCTGGACATATCGGAGCGCCTCATCCGGGAGCTGAAGGAAAGCTATGTCATCGACCAACACCACATTTACATCAGCGCCAGTATTGGCGTGAGCATTATCAGTGGCCACCATGCCATTACCAACGCCAACAGTTTCATTAAAGAAGCCGACATTGCGATGTACGAAGTCAAGGCACAGGGGCGCGACGGGGTCTTCGTGTTCAATGACGAGATGGCCAACCGGGTCGAGCGCCATCTGGAAATTGAACGCCTGCTCCACTTCGCACTGGCCAACCATGAAATCACGCTGCATTACCAGCCGCAGCTGAGCCGCGCAGGCCGCATTATTGGCGCCGAAACCCTGGCACGCTGGACCAGCCCGACTCTCGGACCGGTTTCGCCCGCCCAATTCATCCCCATCGCGGAACAGACCGGGCTGATCGTCGAACTCGGCACGCACATTCTCGAAACCGGGTTCAAGACCCTGCGCGAATGGCACGACGCAGGCATCGATATGGATCAGTTCTCGATCAACATCAGCATGCGCCAGCTCACCCATCACAATTTTGTGGCACTGGTCGAAGACATGATCCAGCGTCACCTCGACGCGGATTTGAGCCGCAAGCTCATGTTCGAGATCACGGAATCGATTGTTGCCGAGGACATCAACCGGGTCATTTTAATCATGGGCCAACTGAAAGCATCGGGCATCCGTTTTTCCATGGATGACTTTGGGACCGGCTACTCATCCCTGAGCAATCTGAACCGGCTGCCACTCAACGAGATCAAGATCGACCGCGCCTTCATCAGTGCCCTGTCCCATCACGACGGCGATCGGGCCATGGTGACCACGATCCTCAAAATGGCCAGCATTCTCAAACTGAGCGCCGTGGCGGAAGGCGTCGAGACCGAAGAGCAGCGCGCGTTTCTCATGCATCATGACTGCCCGGTTTTTCAGGGCTATTTCTACTCGAAGCCGTTGCCGAAAGATGAGTTCGTCGCGTACTACCGAAGCCGGCAATAAAAAAAAGGGCGCCCTGCAGGGCGCCCCAACTTCCTACGGAGAAAAGATTGGATCAGAGGTTGTAGGCCCGCTCGCCGTGGCTTGCGGTATCCAGACCTTCGCGTTCCTGTTCTTCGGTGACGCGTAGCCCCATGGTCATGTCGATCAGCTTGAACAGTACGAAGCTGACCACACCCGACCAGACAACAGTGATGAGCACGCCGGTGGCCTGCGTCATGACCTGGCCAGCCATCGAGTAGTCATCCACCCCGACGCCGCCCAGAGCCGGCGCGACGAAGATGCCGGTGCCGATGGCGCCGAGGATGCCGCCAATGCCGTGGATGCCAAAGACGTCGAGCGAGTCGTCGTAGCCGAGCATTTTCTTCAGCCCGGTGACACCCCACAGACAGACCACGCCCGCTACCGCACCCAGCACGATCCCGCCCATGGTGCCGACCAGGCCCGCTGCCGGGGTGATCGCGACCAGACCTGCCACCACACCGGATGCAAGACCCAGCATGGAAGGCTTGCCGCGCATCATCCACTCAGCGAACATCCAGGACAGGCCTGCTGCTGCCGTGGCGAGGATGGTGTTGATGAAGGCCAGTGCAGCGCCGCCCGTTGCTTCAAGGTTGGAGCCCGCGTTGAAGCCGAACCAGCCCACCCACA
>JAABQE010000010.1 GCA_011391655.1 Hydrogenophilales bacterium | reverse complement strand
GATCCCCGACGTGCGGACCGTTTTTAACGAGCTTGGCGTCGGGGTGGTCTCTTCGTTCACGACGGATGCCAACGATACCGCCATCACCAGCAACGTTAAAACCCGCTTGCTGAGCAACGACAGCGTGCCCGGTACCCAGATCAAGGTGGTGACAGAATCTGGCGTGGTTTACTTGATGGGCTTGCTCACCCAGGCCGAGGCCAAAGCCGCCGCCGAGATTGCACGCTCATCGTCGGGCGTGACCAAGGTCGTTACCCTGTTTGAATTCATCAACTGAAGCCACGCATATCCGCTGCGTGGCTCGATGTAACCGGCATTTGAGCGCCCCCTTATGATCTACCGCGACCTGCGCGATTTCATCGCGCAACTGGAAAAAGTCGGCGAGCTGAAACGCATCAGCGTTGAAGTCGATCCCAAGCTTGAAATGACGGAAATCGCCGACCGCGTGCTGCGTGCGGGCGGCCCGGCGCTGCTGTTCGAAAACCCCAAGGGCCACAGCATGCCGGTGCTGGCCAACCTGTTTGGCACGGTCAAGCGCGTCGCCTACGGCATGGGTGAAGACGATCCTGCACGGCTGCGCGAAGTAGGCAAGCTGCTGGCGTATCTGAAAGAACCCGAACCGCCTAAAGGGCTGCGCGACGCCTGGGAAAAGTGGCCGGTGTTGAAGCAGGTGCTGAACATGGCGCCAAAAGAAATTAAAGGCGCGCCGTGTCAGGACATCGTGTGGGAAGGCGCGGACGTCGATCTGGCGCGCCTGCCGATCCAGCACTGCTGGCCGGGTGACGTTGCGCCGCTGATTACCTGGGGGTTGACCGTCACCAAAGGCCCGCACAAGAAGCGCCAAAACCTTGGCATTTATCGCCAGCAGGTGATTGGCCGCAACAAGCTCATCATGCGCTGGCTGGCGCATCGCGGTGGCGCGCTGGACTTTCGTGAGCATCAACTGGCGCATCCGGGCGTACCGTTTCCGCTGGCGGTCGCGCTCGGTGCCGACCCGGCGACCATCCTCGGCGCGGTCACGCCGGTGCCGGATTCGTTGTCGGAATACCAGTTCGCCGGCTTGCTGCGCGGGGCGAAGACCGAGGTGACGCAATGTCTCGGCTCCGATCTGCAGGTGCCGGCCTCGGCGGAAATCGTGCTGGAAGGCGTAATTCACCCGGGTGAGACCGCGCTGGAAGGGCCCTACGGCGACCACACCGGTTATTACAACGAGCAGGAAACCTTTCCGGTGTTCACCATCGAACGCATTACGATGCGGCGCGACCCGATCTACCACTCCACCTACACCGGCAAGCCCCCGGACGAGCCGGCTATTCTGGGCGTTGCGCTGAACGAAGTATTCGTGCCGCTGCTGCAAAAGCAGTTTCCCGAAATCACCGATTTTTATCTGCCGCCGGAAGGCTGCTCCTACCGCATGGCGGTGGTGAGCATGAAGAAACAATACCCCGGCCACGCCAAGCGCGTGATGTTCGGCGTGTGGAGCTTTTTGCGCCAGTTCATGTACACCAAGTTCATTCTGGTGACCGACGACGATGTGAACGTGCGCGACTGGAAAGAGGTGATCTGGGCGTTGACCACGCGGGTCGATCCGGCACGCGACACGCTGCTGGTGGAAAACACGCCGATCGACTACCTGGATTTCGCCAGCCCTGTTTCCGGGCTGGGCAGCAAGATGGGGATCGACGCCACCAACAAATGGCCGGGCGAAACCACGCGCGAATGGGGGACGCCGATCGTGATGGACGCGGCGGTCAAAACCCGGATTGACGCGCTCTGGGGAACGCTCGGCCTGTGAGTTCCGTCTCCCCGCGCGCTTCCCGACTGGCACTCAGCGCACTGGCTAGCCTGTTGATGATGGCGCATCTCCATGCTGCCCCCGCTACGCCGCTGGATCGCATCAATGGCAGTGTGAATTACCGAGAACGCATTGCACTCCCGGATGACACCACCCTGACGGTCGAGTTGCTGGATATCTCAAGGCCCGATGGCAAAGTGAAACGTCTGGCGCGGCTGAGCCTGCCCGGCGGTGGCCGCCAGCTTCCGCTGGTGTTCGAGTTGCCGTACTACCCGTCTGATATTCAGGCAAGTCATCGCTATGGCGTGCGCGCCATGCTCACCAGCAGCGGTGGCGAGCTGTTATTCACCACAGTCCTGCACGCTGCAGTGCTCACCTACGGCGCTGGCAAGCAGGCTCAACTGAAGTTGCAGCAGATTCAGGTCACGTCTGCAGCCACGCTGGAAAATACCTACTGGAAGCTCACGGCTATCGGCGTGCATCCGGTGCAGGTTCAGCCCAATGAGCGCGAAGCGTATCTATTGCTGCTCGACGGGCGGGTCAGTGGTAGCAGTGGTTGCAACAAGCTGATGGGCCATTACACCCAGCAGGCGCCGGGCGAACTGCATATCGGCCCACTGGACAGTACGCGTATGGCGTGCTTGCCTGGCATGATGGAGCAGGAGGCCGCGCTGATGGCTGTGTACGCACGTGCCACCCGCTATCGGATTACGAATGACACACTGGACTTGATGGACGCGGACATGGTGCTGGCGCGCTTCGAGGCGCGCTATTTTAAATAAATTCGATTCAAATAAATCGGATAAAGACGTCCATAAAAAACCCGGCATGGCCGGGTTTTTTATGGACGTGTGAGGCTTATTCCTGCTTGGCAACCACGGATAACCCTGAATCTTTCCATTCCGGAAACCCGCCCCGGAACCAGTAGACATTCTTCCAGCCACCCTGGACCGCCATCAAGGCAGACTTGTAGCTTTTCCAGCAGATGGTGCCATCGCAGTACATCATGAACGGCGTGTTTTTATCCTTGGGTAACTTGTTCAACGCGAACTGGTCATCCACTGGATCGAACCCGACTTCTTTTGCGCTGGTTTCTTTGTAAGGCACGGAAATGGCACCGGGGATATGTGCCGTGTCGAATTCTTCAGCCAGCCGCACATCGTATACCGCCATGCCTTTTGCAATATGCGTTTTGGCCTCGGCCACCGTGATGACTTTGGCGCCCGGCAAGCTGGTCGGTGTGGTGTTCAACATCGAGGCCACCCCCTTGAAGTCGGCCTTGGTGGCGGCGACCAGTGCCAGGTTGAGGCTGCTGCTGTTTTTCAGCGCGTTCGCCAGCTTTTGCTGGGCGGCGGGGGGAATCGTTTCAGATTGCACGCTCAAGGCGCGCAATGGAACGGGGGGGCTGGTGAAAACGACGCGCCCGCCGTTGGCGGCAGCCCAGGTTTTGGCTTCTTCGGCCGAAGCCACGGCGAGGTCATACCGACCCAGCTTCAATCCATACAGTGGCGCTTCAGCCATGCGGTGAAACTTGATTTCAGCGAAGTCGCTCTTGGCCAGCCCACGGCTGTTGATTTCTCCTCGTGCCATGCCGCCCATCAGTGACTCGTAATCGGGCACCCCCAATCGGGCACCTGACTTGGCTGACAGCGTCCCTTTGTAAGCGGAGCCAGCGACAAACGAAGCCGCCGTCATCTCGCTGGATTTCAGGATGGGCTCGAACTTGAACTTGCTGATGTTGGCGATCACCTGGGGCGGGCCGAACACGAGATCCAGGGAGCCATTTTTGGCGTCCTTGATGGCTGAAAAGCCTCGCGTGTAATAGTGCATCATGACCGACTGGCCGAGCGCCCGTTCGATTTCAGTCTCGAATGCGCGGTAGCGTTTGGAGGTGGCGGGATCGGAAACGGTTTCGTTTTGATCCAGTACCACACCAAAGGTAAGAGGGGCGGCCTGGGTGTAAGCCGAAGCCAACAGCAGTGAGAGAATGGCGAAACGTAACATCATCGACTCCATAGAAAAGCTTGTTACTTATCGGCCATTCCGGCCAATAAGTTAAATACTCATTGCGTATGCGCGGCGTTTTGGGGGTGCCATGCGTGCAAAATGGCACGCAATTCGGTTTCCCGCACCGGCAAGACCAGCGCCGCATCGATGCGCAAGCGCGCACTGACCTGATCGAGCACGGTTTGATGCGCCGCTTCGTAAAACACCAGGATGCGGGTGTCAGGTGCGCTTTGCACCGCTGCCAGCAAGGACTCAAGGTTGGACAGCCGGTCACGGAAATCCGACTGGTGGTAGAAATCGGCCACGATCACGACAGGCGGGGACTTGCGTACCAGGCTGATGGCCTTGCGCTCCGACCATTCGGTGACCACGCTGTAGCCTGTTTCCTGATAGAGCGTTTTGTAGCCTGCTGTGCCGATAAAGGCATTGACCATGAGCAGGCTGGGCTGCGCACTCATTCAGCGGTTTTTTTGGTGGCTGGTTTCTTGGCGGCCGCTTTGGTTGCCGTTTTTTTGGCCGCAGGCTTTTTCACCGGGGCCTTTTTGGCCGCGGGTTTCTTGGCTTCGTCCGCGTTGGCGGTTTTGGCTTTTTTCGCTGCAGGTTTGGCGGCTGCTTTTTTCACGGGTTTCTTGGCCGGTCCTTTGGCTTCGCGTGCGGCGAGCAATGACAGCGCTTCATCCAGTGTGATGTCTTCTGGCGTAATGTCCTTGGGCAGCGTGGCGTTGGTGCTGCCATGCTTCACATAGGGGCCATAGCGGCCGCTGCGAACGGTGATGTCCTTGCCGTCGTCCGGGTGTGGCCCCATGGCTTTCAGCACGGACGCAGCGGAGTCGGCACCGCGCGGGGCGCGTTCCATCACCAACACCTCGAGTGCTCGTGGCAGATCGATCTCGTAGACGCTGTCGGTCTTGGGGATCGACTTGAACTTGCCATCGTGCAGCAGATATGGACCGAAACGACCATTGTTGGCGACGATCGGCAGGCCGGTGGTCGGATGATGGCCGACTTCGCGCGGCAGTGAGAGAAACTTTAGCGCCAGTTCCAGCGTCGCCTGATCCAGCGGGATTTCCTTGGGCCACGAGGCGCGGCGCGGTTTCGGCGCCTTTT
>JAABQE010000009.1 GCA_011391655.1 Hydrogenophilales bacterium | reverse complement strand
GGTCCACAGTTTAATAACTTTAGGCGGAAAGTTCCGGTTCGACAGGGTAACCACGAACATCCCGCCCGGCTTCAGCACCCGTTTGGCCTCAGCAACCATTTTGTGCGGCTGAGTCAGGTATTCGAACGACACCGTGCACACCACCGCGTCGAAGCTGGCATCGGCGAACGGCAGTTTGGGATCGGCATTGAGGTCATGTACGACGCGTTCGCCCAGTTGCGGGTTGTCGGCCAGTTCCTCGGCGTTCATCCCCAGCCCCACGGCGGATTGCACGGTGTCGGGCAAATGCGAGCGCCAGCCCGCCATCAGGTCGAGTACCCGGGCGTTTTCTGGCAACACCGTGCGGTACAGCGCCTGGATGCGGCGCGCGCACACGGCATCGACATGGATCACTTTTCTGGGTTGGGCGTAGAACTCGGCATCCGGCGTGTCATCCTCGCGGCTGAACGCGTCCGGCCCTTCAAAATCGGTCGGTGTCAGCATCTGCGTTTCCATGCCGCTCCATTCGAGCAACTGCCCGACATTGCCGATGGGTTCGGTGCCAACATCGCTCTTGCCGCTGTCGATACTGAAAATACGACCTTGCAGCGGATGGCTGAAATTGGCTGAAAAGTGATCGCCGTCAATCTTCATCACGCGGAACATCGGGCCCGGCGCGTCATCCGAAAGCAACAGCTGCGACGGATAAAAACGCCCCAATCTGAGCGGCGCTATGTCGCTGCGAAAGGCTTCCAGTGGAACGTCAAACTCAACCTTCGGCCCGACATCAACCTGGGCGTCGACCGGCGGCGTATCGCCCGGCATCCACACCACCACCTGATGGCGGCCAAGGTCGGAAAAATAGTTCACACGGAAGCGCAGAGCGGAATGCAGAAGTTTCATGGATTCAAGGCTTGGATTAAAGATAAGTAGGTGCGCCGGGCGAGGCACAAGTCCTCCCACGCGCGCGCCTTGTCGGACAACTTGCGCAGCAGGTAGGCCGGATGATAAGTCACCACCAGCGGCACACCCTGGAACTGATGCACCCGCCCGCGCAGGTGGCCGACCGTCTCGCCGGTATCGAGCAGACTTTGCGCGGCCACCCGGCCGAGCGCCAGGATCAGTTTGGGCTGGATGAGTTCGATCTGCGCCAGCAGGTAGGGGCGGCACGCAGCAATCTCGTCGGGTTTGGGATCGCGGTTGTCGGGCGGGCGGGATTTCAGCACATTGGTAATGTAGACATTGTTGCCACGCTGCAGGTTGATGGCTGCCAGCATGGCGTCGAGCAGCTTGCCCGCCTGGCCAACAAACGGCTCGCCCTGCGCGTCCTCTTCGGCGCCCGGCGCTTCGCCGATGATCAGCCAGTCGGCATGGCGGTCGCCCACGCCCAGCACGCCCTGGGTGCGGGTTTCATGCAGCTTGCAGGCGGAGCAGTGGGCGACAGCGTCGGCCAGTGTGTCCCAGTTGTATGGTGAACCGGGAGCGGTAAGCGGTGATGAGGAAGGCGCTTCGCGCAGCCGCCACACCGGGCCAATGCCCAGTTCGGCGAACACCTCATCCTGGCTCAACACGCTAAATCCTTTTTCATGATGAGCGCATCTTCACGACCGTCGCGTGCGGGGTAATAGGCGCGCCGCACCGCCAGGTCGATAAAGCCGCTGCTGTGATACAGGCCAATGGCTGCGATATTGGAGCTGCGCACTTCCAGAAACAGGCTGTCGGCCCGGTGCTCGCAGGCGCGTGCCAGGCAATGCTCGAGCAGATCGCGTCCCAGGCCGTGCCGCCGCCAGACCGGGGCGATGGTGAGATTGAGCAGATGCGCCTCGCCCGCTGCCGCCATCATGGCGTAATAGCCCATCACCTCGCCCCCGGCTTCGAGCACCCACATGCTGTAGCCGGCAGAGAGCGAATCGGCGAAGTTGCCGATGCTCCACGGGTGGTCGTAGCTGGCCAGTTCAATCAGGTGAATGCCCGGCAAGTCGGCCGGCGTCATCGGGCGCGGGCTGTGTGCGACCACGGGCGAAGCCATCCTGGGTGCGCTGATCATGCGGATTTCTTCGCGCGACGCTCGTCTATCGTCAACGCCACCTTGTCACGCAGGTAAATCGGCGCGGCCAGCGCGGCATCCATGCCTTCGCCGCGTTCAAACGCCTGCGCGGCCAACACGGCCATCGCGGCGGCATCGGGCATCAGGCTGTCGTCGATACGCGTGAGTTGCGCTGCCAAACGGGGGCGCAGCACCTCGCCCAGCGCGGCAAAGCCATTGCCCGCGCCCATCCAGTCGTTGCCATCCGGCACGCACACCGACTCGGGCAAGGCCAGCGCAGGTTCGGTGATACAGCGCCAACCCGCGCCATCCCGCTGATACGCCGCCCAGTAGACTTCAGCCATGCGCGCATCGAGCACGGCCAGCACGTGCTCTGGGCTGTTTTGTTCAGAGCGAGTCTGCTCGGCAATCGACTCCAGGGTGGAGACCCCGACCACCGGCAAATCGGCGCCCAGCGCCAGACCTTGCGTCACCGCGCAGGCAATGCGCAGGCCGGTGAACGAACCGGGCCCCGCGCCATAGCCGATGCCGTCCAGCTGGTGCAGGCTCGTCGCCGACTCACGCAGCAGTTCGTCCACCATCGGCAACAGCAGGCTGCTGTGGCGCTGTTCGGCCAGCACCCGGCGCGCGCGAATCTGGCCATCCAGCCACAGCGCAGCCGAGCACCATTCGGTGGAAGTATCGATAACAAGCAATTTCATCCGCGCAATTTTACCGGTTGTCGCACGCGGCAACACGACACCCCAGGACGATCGTGGCGATTTATTGATTCGGCCTGATGAATCGTGAAGTGCTACGAGACTCAGCGTGTCAGGGCAATGCGAGGCAGCACGGGAGGCCGAATCAATAACAATAAAAACAGCGTTCTATTGAGACGGCTCAACGAACCAGCCCATGCAGGACGACGCTATAAACACTTCACTGTTTCAAACATTACCGTGGCCGTATCAATAGCCGGCAGCGGGAAATAGCTTAAAATTGCGCCCCTGCTTCATATCCGCTCGACCCCCCGATGGAATCCACACCCGCTACGCCGACGCAAACCGGCGATCCGACTTTGGTGCGCGACGTTAAAAAACGCCGCACCTTCGCCATCATTTCCCACCCCGACGCCGGCAAGACCACGCTGACTGAAAAGCTCCTGTTGTTCGGCGGCGCGATCCAGATGGCGGGCACGGTCAAGGCCAAGAAAAGCGGCAAGTTTGCCACCTCGGACTGGATGGAAGTCGAGCGCGAGCGCGGCATTTCGGTCGCCAGCTCGGTGATGCAGTTCAGCCACGGCGACTGCGTGTTCAACCTGCTCGACACCCCGGGCCACAAAGACTTTTCCGAAGACACCTACCGCGTGCTGACCGCGGTGGACGCGGCGATCATGGTGGTCGATGCGGCCAAGGGCGTGGAAGAGCAGACCATCAAACTGCTGGAAGTGTGCCGCCTGCGCGACACCCCGATCATCACCTTCATCAACAAGATGGACCGCGAGGTACGCGATCCGCTGGAACTGCTGGACGAGATTGAATCGATCCTGAAAATCCAGTGCGCGCCAGTAACCTGGCCAATCGGCATGGGCAAACGCTTTCATGGCGTATACCACCTGATCAACGACGAAATCCTGCGCTTCAAGGCCGGCGAGGAAAATGCCGGCCAGGCGTTTGAATCGCTGCAGGGCCTGGGCGATGAGGCTTTACGTGAACGCTTCCCGCTCGAAGCCGACACCCTGTTGTCCGAAATCGAACTGGTGCGCGGTGCCGGGGTCGGCTTCGAGCTCGATGCCTTTTTGAAAGGCAAACAGTCGCCGGTGTTTTTCGGCTCCGGCATCAACAACTTCGGCGTGCGCGAAGTGCTGCGCGCGCTGGCCGACTGGGCGCCGCCGCCGCAGCCGCGCGAGGCGGTCGAGCGCGTGGTCGACCCCACCGAACCCAAGTTCACCGGCTTCGTGTTCAAGATCCAGGCCAACATGGACCCGCAGCACCGCGACCGCATCGCCTTCTTCCGCGTCTGCTCGGGCCGCTACACCCCCAACATGAAAGTGCGCCACCGCCGCACCGGCAAGGAAATGAAAATCGCCAACGCCGTGGTCTTCATGGCCAACGAGCGCACCCGCATGGAAGACGCGGTGGCGGGCGACATCATCGGCATCCACAACCACGGCCAGCTGCACATCGGCGACACCCTCACCGAAGGCGAGGCGCTGCAATACAAGGGCATCCCCTACTTCGCCCCCGAACTGTTCAGCCGCCCGCGCCTGCGCGATCCGCTGCGCGCCAAGCAGCTGAACAAGGGCTTGCTGGAACTGGGCGAAGAAGGCGCGGTGCAGGTGTTCGAGCCCTTCGTCGACAACACGCTGCTGATCGGCGCGGTCGGTCAGCTGCAATTCGAAGTCGTCGCCCATCGCCTGCGCACCGAATACGGCGTTGATGCCAGCTTCGAGAACGCCGGCATCTACACCGCACGCTGGGTCACCTGCCCCGACGCCGCGCATCTGGCTGAATTCACCAAGGCCAATTCGCTGAAGCTGGCGAAGGATGTGGACGGCAACCTGGTGTATCTGGCCGACACGCGGGTGAATCTGTCGCTGGCGCAGGAACGCTGGCCCAAGGTCGCGTTCCACGATACGCGGGAGCATGGGCAGGTGATGGGTTAACCGACTGCAAAACCTAGTGTCGCGAATCAGAAATATCGAAACATAAAACGGCGTCTTTTTTCGCATGGCGGCGTTGCTCGTCGTTGCCATAGAGCCGGCTATGTCGCCTCCTCGCGCCTTGCCCTGCGAAAAAATCCATCCGTTTTATTTGTCCCGCTATTTCTGATTCGCGACACTAGGTTGAGGTCGTGCATCAGGCCATGCATGATGCCATTCGATCCATCTACGCCAATATTCTGGCCGGACA
>JAABQE010000008.1 GCA_011391655.1 Hydrogenophilales bacterium | reverse complement strand
AAAGATGCGCGCGACAACATGAACCGTGTCGAGGACATCCAGCGCGAACTCAAATCCCAGGTCGAAAAGCTCACCGCGCAGGCCGAGGTGGCCAAGCACTACAAACAGCTGCAGGCCGACCTGACGTTTTCCCAGCATCGCCTGTGGTACGCCCGCAAGCACGACGCCTCGCAGCAGCGCGCGCGCATCGACAAGGATCTGAGCGCGGCGCAAACCAGGCTCGAAGCCGAAACCGCGCGCCTGCGCCATATCGAATCGGAACTGGAAACCGCGCGCCAGACCCAGTTCGCCGGCCAGGACGCGCTGAACACCCAGCAGGCGGCGTATTACCAGGCGCAGGCCGAGGTCGCGCGCATCGAGCAGAGCATGGCGCACCAGAACGCCACCCGTGAGCGGCTGGTGCGTCAGGTGCAGGAAGGCACTGCCCGGTTGGAAGCGCAGCAGGCGCGCCGCAGTTCGACTGCTGACGCGCTGCACGAAGTGACCGCGCAACAGCCCGACTTGCAGGCCGCGCAAATGGAGGCCGAAGCCGCTGCACGGCTGGCCACCGACAGCACCCTGCCGCAAAAGGAAGCCGCCCTGCGCGAGGCGCAGCAGGCGGTGGGCGAAGCGCAGCGTGCGGTGTCGCAGGCCGAACAGGCGCGCCAGGTCGATGAAAACAGCCTCGGCCATACCAAACGCCAGCTCGAACAACTGGACGCGCGCCAGCGCCGGCTGGCGCAGGAACAGGCGCAGCTGCCGCGCGCGGATGCCGCCGGGCTGGCGCACAAGCAGGTCGAACTGGAGGCGCTGGCGCAGACCCTGGCTACCGCGCAGGACGGACTCAAGTCCTTTGAGACCGCGCTGCCCGAACTCGATGCCGCGCGCGCCCAGTACCTGCGCGAGCTTGAAGCGGCGCGCAAGACATTGCACCAGACCGAAGCCGAGCTCGCCGCGCTGAAAAAGTTGCAGGAAAGCCTGAAGGCCGACGAAAAGCTCGCGGCCTGGTTGCGGAGCCGCGGCCTCGATCGCGCCCCGCGCCTGTGGGAAAACCTGCGCGTCACTCCCGGCTGGGAGGCGGCGGTGGAAGCCGTGCTGCGCGAACGCCTGCAGGCGGTGGCCGCCGACACGCAGCCCGACTGGTTCAGCGATGCGCCGCCGGCGCGCTTGACGGTGTGGGCCGGGCAGGGCGCGGTACCCTTCGTCGCGCAGGAAAATTTATCCAGCAAAATCGCCAGCGACGATGCCGCTGCCTACGCCGCGCTGGTCGACTGGCTGGCCGGCGTCTATTGGGCCGACGACGCCAACGCCGCGCGCGTTCGCAGCGCCAGCCTGCAGGCTGGCGAATGCGTGGTCACCCCGCAAGGCCATTTGTTCACCCGCCACAGCGTCACCTTCCACGGCCCGCACACGGCGGTCGAAGGCATCCTGGCGCGCGGCCGCGAGCTCGAACGGCTGACCACCGATGCGGCGCAGCTGCACGAAACGGTGAGCGGGCTCGACGCCGCCTATGCCGAGGCGCAACACAGCTACGCCGAACGCCAGCGCGAGATTCAGGCCTTGCGCGCGCAAACCGCGCAGACGCAGAGCCGCCATCACACCGCGCAAATGGAACTGCTGCGCTTGCAGCAGGCGGTCGAGCGGGTGCAAAGCCGGGCGACGCAAATCGCCCAGGAACTGGAAGAAGTCACCCACCTGCAGACCAGCGAGCACGCCACGCTCGACATGCTGGAGACCCGCCTCAAGGATTACCGCGCGCAAGGCGAGGCCGCGCGCGATGCGCTCAACGCCGCACGGCAGAAGCGCGACCAGGCCGACCGCGCCGTGCACGAAGCGCGCGAGCTGCAACGCGCAGCCGAGCGGCGGCATCAGGAAGCCGGTTTTGCGCTCACCACCTGCACCAACAAAATCGCCGAACTCGCCGCCACGCTCGCCCGCATCGAACAGGAAATCGCGGCAGATGAAATCCGGCTGGCGCACACCCGCGACGAACTGGCCAAAATGCCGCCCGACGCGCTCGACCTCGAATTGCAAGCGGCGCTGAGCACGCGCGCCGCATGCGAAGCGGAACTCACCGCCGCGCGCGACGCGCTCGAAGGCCTCACCGCGCAGTTGCGCAGCCACGACGAAGCGCGCATGAGTTGCGAGCAGGGGCTCGACCCGCTGCGTCGCAGCATCGAGCAGCTCAAGCTGAAAGATCAGGAAGCCATGCTGACGCAGTCGCAGTTCGAGCTGCAATTGCGCGAAGCGGCAGCCGACGAAGCGCATCTGGAACTGGCGCTGGCCGACAGCCCCAAACCGGCCCAACTGCAGACCGAAATCAGCCGCCTGCAGAATGAAATCGCCGGTCTGGGCGCGGTCAACCTCGCCGCGCTGGACGAACTGACCCAGGCGCAGGAGCGCGCCGATTACCTCGCCGCGCAGTGCGCCGACCTGCTCGAGGCCGTCACCACGCTGGAAGACGCGATCCGCCGCATCGACCAGGAGTCGCGCGCCAAGCTCAAGGAAACCTTCGACACCGTCAACCGGCACATGGGCGAACTGTTTCCGCAGCTGTTCGGCGGCGGGCAGGCGCGCCTGATCCTCACCGGCGACGAACTGCTCGATTCCGGCGTGCAGGTGTTCGCCCAGCCGCCCGGCAAGAAGAACACCTCGATCCACCTGCTGTCCGGCGGCGAAAAAACCCTCACCGCGCTGTCGCTGGTGTTCGCCATGTTCAAGCTCAACCCGGCGCCGTTCTGCCTGCTCGACGAAGTCGACGCGCCGCTTGACGACGCCAACACCGACCGCTACTGCAAGCTGGTCAAGGCGATGTCGGACCACACCCAGTTTCTCTTCATCACCCACAACCGCGTCACCATGGAAATGGCGCAGCACCTTGCGGGCGTCACCATGCAGGAACCGGGGGTGTCGCGGATTGTGGCGGTGGATGTGGAACAGGCGGTGGGGATGGTCGAGGCGGCCTGAGCGCGCCTTGCCCGTCATCCAGCCATGAGCTCGATGAATAATTCCATGCCCGAAACATCCTTAACCAACGTTGACGAACAGGGTTTGCAGCGCGGTTGCGGCAGCAGCAGCGAATACGAGCGCGAATTGATCCGCAAGGATCAGGCGCGCCAGCATTTACGCGGTCTGTTGCTTGAAGGCGTGGCCTCTGCGCCGGCCGGCCCTGCTGATGCGTCGTATTTTGAGGGGCTGCGTCGTCACGCCGGCGGTTACGGCGAGTGAAACTCAAGTACGTCAGTGTCATGACCCAGCAGGATTTCATTGCCAATCATTGATCCGGCTCGAAGATGTTTTTGGCCGTCGCCCCGGCGCACGCCGGGGTCCAGTTAATCAGGCTGGATTCCGGCGTCCGCCGGAATGACGAACTTGAAACTTCAGCAGATCTGATTAATCAGCACACGTGCCCAATCATGTGCACCAACCCAAACCCCGGCACCTCACCGCCCTTGAACCCGCGCCGACGCCACCCGATTAAACATTGAGCACCTCCAGCGCACGCAATCTGCGCTGATTTCCCGTCCGCAAAACCCCATCCCGCGCATTCACTGGCATTGCCCGCTGTTTTGCCTCGCCAGCCCTGATTCTCTCGTTGCCTGTTCATGTTTTAGGCAGCCAGTTGGCCAAAACCTTGATTTGGTTTGAGTTTTTTTGGCACGTTTTTTGGCTGTCAATAATTGCCTGCAAGTTGGTTGACAAGCTCAGCACGGACACTAGAATTTGTATCCGCATTCCCGCCGCACCACTATATGTTGTGAATAATCCTGTGTGTGGGAGCTGGGCAAGCTGTGGATAAGTTGGTTGAACCCGCGCCGTTTCTATTAACCGGCTTTATCCATAAAGCGTTGCCCATTCATTTTTGTTGCGTCACCCAAGGAGAGTTAGATGTTGTCTGTCGCCACCGAATCCACCCCGACCCAACCCATTCCGCCGATTGAAGCCAGCGAAGGTGTGGTGATCGACACGCGTTATGTCGATTACAAGATCATTCGCCGCAACGGCGCGGTGGTCGGTTTTGCCCCGAATAAGATCGCGGTCGCGGTGACCAAGGCGTTCATCGCGGTGCAGGGCGGACAGGCGGCAGCATCGGCGCGGATTCGTGAACTGGTCGAGGCGATCACCGCTCAGGTGACGGCAGCGCTGATGCGCCGCGCGCCCAACGGCGGCACCTTCCACATCGAAGACATCCAGGACCAGGTCGAACTGGCGCTGATGCGTTCGGGCGAGCACGAAGTCGCGCGTTCCTACGTGCTGTACCGCGAAAAACGCACCCAGGAACGCGCCGCGCAAAAAGCCGCCGGCGTGCCCGAAATCACCCTGCACGTGATCGAGGACGGCGTCAAAAAGCCGCTCGACACCGCGCGTCTGAACACCCTGCTGGCCGATGCCTGCTCTGGTCTGGGCGACGGCGTGCGCGCCGAGCCGATTATGCATACCGTGCTGCGCGACCTCTACGACGGCGTGCCGATGGCCGAAGTTGAAAAGGCGCTGGTGCTGGCCGCGCGTTCGCTGATCGAGCAGGACCCGGCGTATTCGTTTGTCACCGCCCGCCTGCTGCTGAATTCGATCCGCCACGAAGTGCTGGGCGAAGCGGTGTTGCAAACCGAGATGGGCGCGCGCTACGCCGACTATTTCGCCGCCTACATCAAGAAAGGCATTGCCGCCGAACTGCTCGACGAAAAGCTCGGTCAGTTCGACATCGCGCGTTTGGCCCGCGAGCTCGATTCCGGGCGTGACTACCAGTTTGGCTACCTCGGCCTGCAAACCCTGTATGACCGCTATTTCCTGCACATCGAAGAGTCGCGCATCGAACTGCCGCAGGCCTTCTTCATGCGCGTGGCGATGGGCCTGGCGATCAATGAAGTCGACCGCGAAGCGCGCGCCATCGAGTTCTACCAGGTGCTGTCGAGCTTTGACTTCATGTCGTCCACGCCGACCCTGTTCAACGCCGG
>JAABQE010000007.1 GCA_011391655.1 Hydrogenophilales bacterium | reverse complement strand
ACCTGAACCTGGTGGTCGACGAACCGCGCCGCCAGAAGGTCCGCATGGCGATGTCCAACTCCTTCGGCTTCGGGGGCTCCAACAGCTGCATCGTGATGCGGCACCCCGACGAAGTTGACGGCCTCGGCGCTGGCGGGACCCCATCATGAACCGGCAAAAAATCGTCATCACCGGCACCGGCGCGGTCTGCGCGGCCGGCATGCACCCGCAAGACATCCTTGAGGTCGTTCTGGCCGGGCGCACGGCCATTGCGCCGATCCGCCAGTGGGACACCTCGGCGTGGCCCACGCATCTCGCTGGCGAGATTGCCGACCTCAACCCCCGCGCTCTGGTGGCCGATCGCAAACTGCACAAGCTGATCCGTCGCACCGATCTGGTCGGCCTGTACGCGGCCAGCCAGGCGATCGACAGCTCGGGGCTGGTCGCCTGGCGTGACGCGCTGGACCCTGAGAACGTCGCACCGTACAACGACCGCACCGGCGCCATCGTTGGCTCGGGCGGGGGCAATTTCCAGAACCAGTACGACTTCTTTCCCTTGATGACCGCAGCGAACGGTGACATGCAGTCCTTCGGGCGCGACTTGTCGGACAACGTCAATCCGATGTGGCTGCTGCGCACGTTGCCCAACAATGTGCTGGGGCACATCGGCATCCAGTACAACCTCAAGGGCACCAACGCCTGCATCACCAGCCACAGCGTGGGCGGCACGCTGGCGGTGATCGAAGCCATGGAGGCGCTGCGGGCCGGCGAGGCTGATCGTGTCGTGGCGATCGGCCACGAAACGCCGATCGAGCCGCAGATGGTGCTGTATTACCACCGCGTCGGACTGATCGCGAGCGAGGCGCTGCGGCCCTTCGATGCCGCCCATGACGGCAGCCTCTTTGGCGAAGGCGCCGGCGCGCTGATGCTTGAGACGGCGGCGTCGGCGGCGCAGCGCGGCGCGGCCGTCCTGGGCGAGGTGCTCGGCGGCGGGTCTGTGAGCGAAGGGCTGGGGCTGCTGGCCATCCGCGAGGATGGCGATGGCCTGGCGCGCGCGATTGTGATGGCGCTGGACGACGCAGGCCTGCATCCCGCAGATGTCGGCATGATCGTCGCCCATGGCAACGGCACGCGGCAATCGGATGTGTCGGAAGCGGCCGCGCTGCGCACCGTGTTCGGCGCCGCGATGCCGCCGGTCACTGGTTTCAAATGGGCCTTCGGACACCTGATTGCAGCCGCCGGCATCCTGGACACGGTGCTGGCGCTGGCAGCGCTCAAGGCCGATGTCGTTCCCGGCATCGCGACGCTGCGCACGCTCGACGAAGCTTGTGCGGGCCTGCAGGTTTCGGCGTTGCCTTGCGCACCGCGCAGCAAGGTCGCACTCATTTTGTGCCGCGGTTTCGCCGGCACCAATGCGGCGCTGCTGGTGCGTGCCGCTTGACCATGACGGTGCCCGTCCCGGCGTCCCAGCGATGCGGCATCGACTCGGTTGAAATCGCGCGCATCGAACGCCTGCTGCGCGAGAACGCGCCGGCAGACCTGCTTCGCTTCTTCACGCCCCGGGAATTGGACGATGCCGGCGACGGCGAAGGCCGGGCGGCCAGCCTTGCCGCGCGCTTTGCGGCCAAGGAAGCCTGTGTCAAGCTGTTTCCGCGAGAGGCTGCACTGGCGCAGATCGAACCCCATGATTTTTCGGTCGTGCGCGACGGCTACGGGGCGCCGCAGGTGGTGCTGGGGGAGCGTGCGGAATTGCTCACCGGCCGGCATCGCCTGGGTCCGATTGCGCTGTCATTGACCCACGATCGCACCAGCGCCTCGGCGGTGGCCGTGACGCAACCCGCGCCATTGCCGGTGCCCTTTGCCGGAAAAGTCCTGTACCACCTGCTGCCGCTGCGCCGCCGGGTGATCCTCGACAACCTGCGGCGCGTCTATGGCGATACGCAGGACGAGGCGGGCATCGTCGCGCTGGCGCAGGCGCACTACGGTCACCTGTGGAAGCTGTTCGGGGAGTTCCTGCGCGATCGCTGGTTGTCCCCGGCACAACAGCAGGCACTGATCCGGATCGAGAATCAGGAGGCCTTCGCTGACGCCCATGCACAGGGCAAGGGCGTGCTGCTGCTGACCGGTCACTTCGGCAACTGGGAAGTGGCCACGGTCGCCGGCATTGGCGGCTTTCCGGAGATGCGGGGACGCTTTCATTTCGTGCGCCGTGCGCTCAAGCCCGAGTGGTTCGACCGGCTGGTCACGCGGCGCTTCCAGAAGGCCGGCTTTGGCGTGCTGCCCAAGCGCGGCTCGCTCGATCTGATGCTCGACCGCCTGGCGCAGGGCGATGCGATCGTCTTCGCCTTCGATCAGCATGCCAGTCCGCCCGACGGGATATCGGTCGATTTCTTTGGCACCCCGGCCTGGACCTTCAAGAGCCTGGCCATCATTGCACTGGCCACCGGCGCGCCGGTGGTGCCGGCGACGAGCTGGCGCGATGCCGATGGGCGCCACGTGCTGCGCTTCGAGGCGCCGATTCCCCTGGTCGACCACGCCAGCACCACGGAGGCGATCCGATTGACCACGCGTGCCTTCAATGCGGCGCTGGAGCTGCTGGTGCTGCGGCGCCCCGAACAGTGGTACTGGGTTCACCGGCGCTGGAAGAACGTCGCAGTGCGCGCACGTCACCGCAAACCCCGCACCGCCGGCGATTGACTGAGGCCTGATCGGGCTATCTCGCGCAGGCAAAGGCTGGGGAACAGTTGACTGGCAGGTCATGCGCGCCCCTTCCGGAAGGGCAAGGGGTGAGCGACCGCTGATTCTTTGCCACTTTCAACAAGGCCTGAAAAAAACGTCACCCCGAAATCGGCCAGCTCGCGTAGAGTTGCCGCATGAACACTTCCACTGATTCAAGCCCGGCCGAGCGACAGGGGCGTGCCGCCAGGCAACAAAGCGTGGTCACCGCGCTGCAAGGCGTGCTGCCCGCCCATGCCATCCTCTACACCCCGGAAGACACCACCCCCTACGAGTGCGACGGCCTGACCGCCTACCGCGAACGCCCACTGGTCGTGACGCTGCCCGAAACGTACGGACAGGTCCAGGCGGTGCTGAAGACTTGCCACGCGCTCGACGTCCCGGTGGTGGCGCGAGGTGCCGGCACGGGCCTGTCGGGTGGCGCCATGCCGCACAAAATGGGTGTGACGCTGAGCCTCGCCAAATTCAACAAGATCCTGAAGATGGACCCGGTCAGTCGCACCGCCGTGGTGCAGGGTGGCGTGCGCAACCTGGCCATCAGCGAGGCGGCGGCGCCGCACGGCCTGTATTACGCACCCGACCCCAGCAGCCAGATCGCCTGCACCATCGGGGGCAACGTGGCCGAGAACGCTGGCGGCGTGCACTGCCTGAAATACGGCCTGACGGTGCACAACGTTCTGAAAGTCAAGGGCTTCACCATCGAAGGCGAGGCGGTGGAATTCGGCGGCGATGCGCTGGATGCGCCCGGCTACGACCTGCTGGCGCTGGTCATCGGCAGCGAGGGCATGCTGGCGGTGACCACCGAGGTCACGGTCAAGCTGGTGCCCAAGCCCTTGCTGGCGCGCTGCATCATGGCCAGCTTCGACGATATCCGCAAAGCTGGCGATGCGGTGGCGGCGGTAATTGCCGCCGGCATTATTCCTGCCGGCCTGGAAATGATGGACAAACCCATGACGGCCGCCGTGGAAGACTACGTGCACGCCGGCTACGACCTGACCGCTGCGGCGATCCTGCTGTGCGAAAGCGATGGCACGCCGGAAGAGGTGGAAGAAGAAATCGGCCGCATGAGCGAGGTGCTGCGCCGCTGCGGCGCGACAGCCATTGCGGTCAGCCGCGACGAGGCCGAGCGCCTGAAATTCTGGAGCGGCCGCAAGAACGCCTTTCCGGCCAGTGGCCGCATCAGCCCCGACTACATGTGCATGGACTCGACCATTCCGCGCCGGCGCGTGGCCGACATCCTGCTGGCGATTGCAGAAATGGAGAAAAAGTACCAGTTGCGCTGCGCCAATGTGTTCCACGCGGGTGACGGCAACCTGCATCCGTTGATCCTGTTCGACGCAAACGACCCGGACCAGTTGCACCGCTGCGAGCTTTTCGGCGCTGATATCCTGGAAACCAGCGTGGCCATGGGCGGCACCGTGACCGGCGAGCACGGCGTGGGCATCGAGAAGCTCAACAGCATGTGCGTGCAGTTCTCGGTGGAGGAAAACGAGCAGTTCTTCGGCGTCAAGCGCGCCTTCGACAGCAAGGGCCTGCTTAATCCCGGCAAGGTGATTCCGACGCTGCAGCGCTGTGCCGAGTACGGCAAGATGCTGGTGCGTGGCGGCCGGATCAAGCACCCGGAGCTGGAGCGTTTCTAGGAATGCTGCCCCCGCGCTCCGCCATTTCATCCGGGTCACTGTACGTGCCTTCGCCAGAGTCGCCGGCTCTTCGGCACGTCCACACCTGCGCAGGCAGGCTTGGAGCCTCGGGCCTCAGCCCCTCGGGCGCCAGCCTTGCCTGGGACGGCCCGGCGCGGCGTCCGGCCTGATCAACACCCCATGAAAGCCCTGCAGGGATTCGCGTGGCTACTGGTCCTGCAGTCGGCCGGCGAGGCGCTGGCGCGACTGCTGAACCTGCCTTTTCCGGGCCCGGTGGTTGGCATGGTCTTGCTGCTGGGCGCCCTGCGCTGGCCCCAGGTGCGCGACCGGGTGGCGGCCGTGGCCGAGTTCCTGCTGGCGCACCTGTCGCTGCTGTTCGTGCCCGTGGGCGTGGGTGTCATGACGCACCTGGGCCTGCTGACGCAGTACGGTTTGCGCATGGGGGTGGTCATCGTGCTGTCCACCTGGGTCGGGCTGGCGGTTACGGCGCTGGTGCTGCGCGGGCTGATGCGCCGGAGCCCCCCGGAGCGCCCTGCGGCGGCTGGCGACGGGGGCGCGCCATGACCGAGTTCGTGCAACT
>JAABQE010000006.1 GCA_011391655.1 Hydrogenophilales bacterium | reverse complement strand
ATGCGCGTCTGCCCAGCCACGCCCACGTCAGGCAGCAAAATATGGCGGCTGTAGCGCAGCAATAGATCGTCGTTCAGATTCATGGGGTTTTACAACGCGACTACTTGTAGTCCCGCCATTCCTCGGGCGTCTCATCGCGATCGCCATGCAAATGACGGTCATAAACCTTGATGAAGGCATGTTGCGATTTGATGTCCGGCTCATTGGCCGCAATGTTGCGGCGCTGCACGCTCTCGCAAAAATAAGCCAATGCGCGTTTGAGCTTGCTAAGCAGGCTGTTGTCGAGATGGAATCCCTGGCTCGTCAATGCGGCTTCGAGGCCTTCGAATGTGTACTCGCACACATGGTAACGCACCCACAGATGGTTGGCCTCTGTCCCGGCCGCCACCGTCAACCCATCCATCCCTTCCAGCAAGGATAACGCGCGTTCGGCCTGCCCGGCAGGCAATCTATGGAACACGATTTCACGGTCTTTTTCAAGATCACACGGGGTCATGGCATCCCCTGCAGGCAGGCCAGAAGTAGATCAGCAAAGTATAGCGCGCGAACGATGACAGCTGAACAGTCATCGCTCGACGAGTTTAACGACCCTGCAGAATTTGCAAGCCTTTTAGCAAGTTTACTGCCTGATTCACCTGGTAATCATTTTTCGACACAACCTCTCCCGGCTCAAGGGCAACCGGCTTTTTGTCCTGAACATCCTTGCCACCCTTGTCTGCTGGAGGCGCCTTGATCACGCTATCCGGCTTGGCAACAGGCGCAGAATCGGGTTCACCGGTCGGGTTACTCAAGTGTTTGTCCAGATCCGCCTCGCGGATGCCCATGCCTTCTTCTTCGCTTGGCATATCCGGATCCTGCACCACGATGTCTGGCTCAATCCCCTTGGCCTGGATGGAACGTCCATTCGGGGTGAAATAACGCGCGGTAGTGAGCTTGATCGCCGTGCCATTTCCGATCGGCAGGATAGTCTGCACCGAGCCCTTGCCAAAAGTGCGCGTGCCCATGATCACCGCCCGCTTGTGGTCCTGCAACGCACCCGCAACGATTTCCGATGCAGATGCCGAACCGCTGTTGACCAGCACCACCATCGGAACCTGCTTCACGCCTTCCGGCAGGTCTTTCAGGTAATCAGCCTGCATCGGCCGCAGATAAAACTCACGGCTGGCCGTCAGCCGCATTTTGGCGTCTTCGGTGCGGCCTTCGGTATACACCACCAGGCTATCGGGTTTGACAAACGCTGCGGCAACCGCCACTGCACCATTCAGCAAGCCACCCGGATCATTGCGCAAATCCAGAATCATGCCTTTGAGCGGCGCCTTGTTTTTCTTGTAGAGCGCGTTCAAGGCCTCGGCCAGCAACTCGCCCGTGTGTTCCTGAAACTGCGTGACGCGAACGTAACCGTAACCATTTTCCAGCAACTGGAATTTGACGCTGCGAATTTTGATGACCGCACGGGTCAAAGTCAGCACGATGGGTTTGTCCACCCCTTTGCGCGCGATGGTCAGCTTGATGCTGGAACCCGGCTTGCCGCGCATCCGCTTGACCGCATCGTTGAGCGACAAGCCCTTCACCGGCGTATCGTCGAGCTTGATGATCAGGTCGCCAGGTTTGACCCCAGCCTTGAACGCGGGCGTGTCCTCGATCGGCGACACCACTTTGACGAAGCCATCTTCCATGCCCACTTCGATGCCGAGGCCGCCAAACTCGCCCTGCGTCCCCACCTGCAAGTCCTTGAAGGCTTCGGCGTCAAGGTAGGTTGAATGCGGATCCAACCCGGTCAACATGCCGTTGATCGCACCATCAATCAGTTTCTTGTCTTCGACCGGTTCGACATAATCATTCTTGATTCGGGCAAACACATCCGTAAAGGCACGCAACTCTTCAACCGGCAGCGCTGTCGCTGCATCCTTGTCAGCGATCGCCGACAGGTTGACGGTCAACGCCGCACCAGCCATCAGGCCGGCCAGGCCGACGAGTATGAATTTCGCCTTTTGTGTCATTTCACTTCACCCACAGGAGGGGATTAACAGGACGGCTTTGATGCCGCATTTCAAAGTACAAACCGGGGTCGGGCTGACCGCCGCTATTGCCCACCGATGCGATGGCGTCGCCGGGCTGAACCCGTTCGCCCACCTGCTTATACAGACTTTCATTATTGCTGTACAGGCTCATATAACCTTCGCCGTGGTCGACGATGATGAGGTTTCCAAAGCCGCGCAACCACTCGGCAAACACTACCTGGCCAGCGGCAATCGCCTTCACCGCTGCACCTTGTCCGGCGCGAATGAACACCCCCTTCCAGCTCACTCCGCCACCCTCTCTCGGCGCACCGAAACGGTTCATGAGTTCCCCGGCAACGGGCAGCCGCAACGACCCTTTTAAGCTTGTGAACGAACGCCCCGAGTGGAACGGGACCGGCGTATCGGCATTGATCGCCACGCCCTTGCGCTGCTGGCTGGCTTCGCCTTTATTGGCCTGCCTGGATTGAGACGATTTTCGTGCTGCCTCCGCGGCGCGGGCACGGGCGCGGGCTGCCTGTTGCTGCTTCATGACGCGATTAAGCCGCTCGACCAGTTGGGTCAGGCTGCGCTCGTCGCGCTTGAGCGTGGAAATTTCACGCCGCTGCTGCTGAATTTGCACCGACAGTTTTTGCAGCACCTGTTCGCGCGCACGCTTGTCGGCCAGCAGTTTCTGCTGCTCGGCTTCGCGTGCTTGTTGCAGCTGCGTCAACTCGGTCGTTTTTTGCGCGGTGGACTGCTGCAATTCAGCCAGTTGCGCCAGATCGACACGCAGCGCTTCGATCATTTCATGCTGCGCGCGCGACAGATAGGCCAGGTAGCGCAGATCGCGCGCGGTCTGGTTGGGATCGGCGCCATTGAGCATGAGTTTCAACGCATCACCCTGGCCGCGCTGGTAAGCCGCCTTGAGCGCCTGCGCCAGTTGGGCCTGCTGCTGGCGAATGCGCGCAGTCGTGGCGTCGGCTTGCTGCGTCAGCGTCTGCAATTCACCCTGGGTGCGCTGACGCTCGCCGTCCAGTTGACGCAACTGGCTCACGCTGCTGCTGATGGCACGCTCGGATAGCCGCAATTTGTCGACAGCTTCCTGACGGTGGGTTTGCGTGTTGCGATGCTCCTGTTGCAGGGCCTGCAGGCGCTGCTTGAGCGCCTGCAGCTCAGATTGCGTGCGATCAACCTGACTGGCGCCGACGCAAACCGGCCAGCACAACACCAGCAAGGCGAAGCGTTTGAGGTTCACCGCAAGGAGCTTACTCAAAATGAACCAAGGCTTCACCGGTCATTTCAGTGGGTTGCGGCAGGCCCATCATTTTCAGCAAAGTCGGGCTGATGTCTTCGAGCGCACCGGTTTCCGCCAAGCTGGCGTGACGCCGACCCACGTAAATCAGCGGCACAAGATTCAGCGTATGCGCAGTGTGTGCCTGGCCGGTGACGGGGTCGAGCATCAACTCGGCATTGCCATGATCGGCCGTGATCAACACTTCGCCACCACGCGCGCGCTGGGCCTCGACCACCCGACCCAGACACACATCAACCGTTTCAATCGCCTGGATCGCCGCCTGCAGGTTGCCGGAATGCCCGACCATATCCGGGTTGGCATAATTACAGACGATGATGTCGTATTGTCGACTCTCGATCGCCGCCACCAGCTTGTCGGTGACTTCGTAAGCGCTCATCTCGGGTTTCAGGTCGTAGGTTGCCACATCGGGCGAGGGCACCAGCACCCGGTCCTCGCCGGGGAAGGAGGCTTCCTCGCCGCCGTTGAAGAAGAAGGTCACGTGCGGATATTTTTCGGTTTCGGCAATCCGCAGCTGGCGCAAACCCAGATTGGCCGCGTATTCGCCGAGACCGTTCTTGATCCGCTCGGGCGGGAACGCCACCGACACCACGAAATCATCGCTATAGCCGGTCAGGGTGCAATACGTCGCCAAACGCGGGGTGACTTCACGCTCGAATTCGCTGAAATCCGGCTCGATGAACGGCCGCGACAGCTGGCGCGCGCGGTCAGACCTGAAATTGAGGAAAATAACGGAATCGCCATCTTCCATTTTCACGGGCTTGCCGTCGGGCGACAGGATCGCCGTCGCCTTGATGAATTCATCGGATTCGCCGCGCGCATAAGCCGCTTCCAGCCCGGCCAGCGGTGTCTCTGCCATGAACTCAGCACGCCCCTGGGTCAACAGATCAAAAGCAGCTTGAACCCGCTGCCAGCGGCGGTCGCGATCCATCGCGAAATAACGGCCAATCATCGATGCGATGTGGCCGATGCCAGTCTGTTCGATTTTTTCAGTCAGGCGGCGCAGATAAATCTCGGCGCTTTTCGGCGGCGTATCCCGCCCATCCAGGAACACATGCAAACACACCTTGTGCAAGCCTTCGCGCACCGCCATATCCAGCAAGGCATGAAAATGCAGCTCGTGGCTGTGCACACCGCCGTCCGACAACAGCCCCAGCACATGCAGCGTCTTGTTATTGTCGCGCGCCAGATGCACTGCATTCAGCAGCGCCGGGTTGGTATAAAAGTAACCAGACTCGATGGCACGGTCGATGCGGGTGAACTCCTGATATACCACGCGCCCCGCCCCGATGTTGAGGTGACCCACTTCGGAGTTGCCCATCTGCCCCTTGGGCAACCCCACTTCGGACTCCGAAGCATGAATCAGGGTATGTGGATTTTCTTTCCACAGGCGATCGAAATTGGGTTTTTTAGCCTGCGCGACTGCATTGTCAGCACGTTCCACACGGCAGCCAAAACCGTCGAGGATGATAAGGAGAACCGGCGAGGTCTTCATGAAGAAAGTTCTATTGCCTAACTCGTTTTTGTGGGATTATTTTAATATATGCGTGATTTCTAATCTACACGTAGCGCATCATATTGAATTAAGTCAGAGGCGAGCTTCGCCGCAGGGTTTCCAAGAGCGTTTCCAGAATCTTCTACGAAATCACAGCGCAT
>JAABQE010000005.1 GCA_011391655.1 Hydrogenophilales bacterium | reverse complement strand
CTCGCCGCCGACATCCAGCGCGTGGACGATGGCGCCGATCCGCATCAGGGCTGCGTCACTTTCCAGTCCGAAACTCGCCAGCAGGGTCTCGAAGGTGACGCGATGCCCGATGTGGGTGAAATGTGCGCCGTCAAAGTCAAATCCCAACGCACTCGCCGGACACTCCTTGACGTGCTGCAGCCAGACGAAGCGTGCCTTGCGGTCGATGAAGCGGCGAATCAGCCAGGCGGATGCCAGCCGGTCCACCCACAAGTCTTGTCGGGTCGCCCAGGTCTGCTTCTGAAAGTCGGCGAGGGAAAGACGCTCGGGCTGACCGTCCTGGAAATGCGGTTCGCTGGGTGAAAGCCGGGACGTCAGCATGGCTTCGAGAGTCAACAGCCGTGCTTCCGTCTCGAGCTTGTCGGCGCCCGGGAAATAATCCTGCTCGACCAGGGTTTCGTAACGGCGCCGCATGGACTTCAGAGCCTTGTTGGCGGTCGTGACATTCTCGGCAAGCGGATCGAAGTGCGTCATGTCAGCCAACAGTTCGGCGTATTCCGCAGACCGGTCGAACATCCCCCTGAATGCGGCCGACTGGGCATCCTCCGCGTCCAGCCGAAGCACCCATGCGGTGCCGCCAGCCGCGCGGGTTTCATCTGCCAGTGCCTCAAGCGCCTGCCGCGTCGCAGCGGTTTCCGGCAACAGCCAGGCTCCGTCCCGCAACGCCGCGCACCCCAGGCCTTTGAGACCGCGCCAGATGCGCATGCGCGCGGTGGCGTTCTGCGTGGGCAGAGTTAGAATGATCAGAATCCATGTAACGTTATCTACAACCATGTAATGATAGTTACATATGTAAATGAATGGTGTCAATGGCTGGGTCAAAGCAGGAACGCGCTTGATGGTGCATTGGCTGAGTGGGTTGGCTGGTGGCCCCGTTTGGCCGCACCAATTTGCAGCACGCAGCAAAAACCGTGCACCGCAGTTGAGCGCATTGCCAGGATCGCGTAAGGCAGAATCCATTCAAGCCATTGAATTAACTGACGTGTTTCACTCTGGAACAGACCTTGCTAAAAGCCAGGGACTAGGAGCCACCATGTCTGCTGTTTCATCTGTCTGTTGTTATTGCGGCACCGGTTGCGGGGTGCTGATTGAGGTCGATGCCGGAAAAATCACCGGCGTGCGCGGCGATCCTGCGCATCCGGCCAACCGCGGCAAGCTGTGTACCAAGGGGGCGGCGCTGGCACTGTCGGCGCAGGCATCGGGGCGCGCGCTGTATCCTGAGTTGCGTAGCGACCGCGAATCTCTGCGTCAGCGGGTCAGTTGGGATGCGGCGCTCGACCATGCCGCCGAGAGGTTCGGCAGCGTCATCCGCGAACACGGCCCCGATGCGGTTGCCTTCTACATATCGGGCCAGCTCACCACCGAGGCCTATTACGTCTTCAACAAGCTGGCCAAGGGGCTGATCGGCACCAATAACGTCGATACCAATTCGCGGCTGTGCATGTCATCGGTGGTGGCGGGTTACAAGGCCACGTTGGGGGCGGATTCGCCACCCGGCTGCTACGACGACATCGACCACGCCGGGGTGATTTTCATCGCCGGGTCGAACACCGCCTTTGCCCACCCCATCCTGTTTCGCCGCATCGAGGCCGCGCGCAAGGCCAACCCGGATCTCAAGCTGATCGTGGTGGATCCGCGCCGCACCGACACAGCGACTGAGGCCGATCTGCATTTGTCGATTTTGCCGGGCACCGATGTGGCGCTGTTTCACGCCATGCTGAACGTGATGCTGTGGGAAGAGTTGATCGACCGCGATTACATTGCCGAGCACACCGAGGGCTGGGACAAGCTGCGCGCAACCGTGCGCGAATACTCACCGGAAAAGGTTGCGTCGATTTGCGGGGTGAGTGCGGCCGACATCGTGCAGGCCGCGCGCTGGTTCGCCAAGGGGCCGACGCTGTCGCTGTATTGCCAGGGACTCAATCAATCGACTTGCGGCACCGACAAGAATGCCACGCTCATCAACCTGCATCTGGCGACGGGCCAGATCGGCAAGCCGGGTGCAGCCCCGCTGTCGCTCACTGGCCAGACCAACGCAATGGGCGGGCGCGAAGTCGGCGGGCTGGCCAATCTGCTGTCGGCGCACCGCGATCTCGACAACCCCGAGCACCGCGCCGAGGTAGCCGCGCTGTGGGGGGTGGACGACGTGCCGGCAACACCGGGCAAGACCGCGATCGAGATGTTCGAAGCGGTGAAGCGCGGCGAAATCAAGGCGCTGTGGATTGCCTGCACCAACCCCGCGCAGTCGCTGCCGAATCAGGCGCTGGTGCACGAAGCCCTGCAGAAAGCAGAATGCGTGGTGCTGCAGGAGGCGTTTGCCGATACCGACACCGCACGCTTCGCCGATGTGCTGCTGCCCGCATCCACCTGGGGCGAAACCGAGGGCACGGTGACCAATTCCGAGCGTTGCATCTCGCGTGTTCACGCTGCGGTGCCACCGCCGGGCGAGGCACGCGCCGACTGGGCCATCGTCTGTGATTTCGCGCGGCGGCTGCTGCCGGAAAAAGGTGCGCGCCTGTTTCCTTATGCCGATGCCGAAGCCGTGTTCAATGAACACCGCGAGTCCACACGCGGGCGCGATCTCGACATCACCGGCCTCAGCTATGCGCTGCTGGAGCGCGCGCCGCAGCAATGGCCGTTTACCGAGAACAGCGTCGCGGGCGCCCCCCGTTTGTATACCGACGGCGTCTATCCTACCGCCAGCGGCCGCGCCCATTTTCATCACGCGACTTACTGCCCGGTGTCCGAGGCCATCGACGCGCGCTATCCGCTGCATCTGAACACCGGCCGCCTGCGTGATCAGTGGCACGGCATGAGCCGCACCGGCCTGGTGGCGCGGCTGTACTCCCATGTCGAGGAGCCGCTGCTGTCGATGAACCGCAGCGATATGGAGCGTCGTCGCCTCGCGGACGGCGAACTGGTGCGGGTGAAAAGCCGGCGCGGTAGCCTGGTCGTGAAAGTGCATGTCAGCGAATCACTGCGCGCGGGGCAGACCTTCATGCCCATGCACTGGGGCGGCCGTTTCATGGCAGGGCAGGGGGTCAATGCGCTCACGCTGGACGCCTTTGACCCGGTGTCACACCAGCCCGAACTCAAGCATTGCGCCGTGCAAGTCGAAAAAGTCGAGCTGCCGTATCGGCGGGCGATCATGCGGTGCGGCGACGGTGCCAGCCTGCTGCGGCAGGCGCAGCCGTTTCTGGCGCATTTTGATTTCGCCACCGCCAGCCTCACCGGGCGCGATAGAACTGTGCTGGTGTTTCAGGCGGCAAGCAAGGGACCGCTACCCGAATCACTGGTACAGGAAATGGACGCAGCCTTCGGACTGGACGATCCGCTGCTGACCATGAACTATCAGGATGCGCGTCGCGGTATCTGGAAAAAAGCGCGGGTGGAAGACGGCATCATCACCGGCGCACGGCTGTCGGGCGAAACCGCCGCGCAGGACTGGCTCAAGGATCTGATCGCCGCAGGCGCATCGGCGATGGATGTGCGCGCCTGGCTGCTGGCGCCCGTTACGCAGCCACCTGCAGGCGGGGTTGGCCGCGGCCGCATCGTTTGCAACTGCCTCGATGTCGCCGAGCCGGATATCGTCGCGGCCATTGCGGAGGGGGCTGACCTGGCCGCGTTGCAGGCCACGCTGAAATGCGGCACCGAGTGTGGGTCGTGTGTGCCTGAACTGAAGCGGTTGCTGGCGGCCAAACGCGTTGCGGTGTAGGGCGCGTTAACTGGGGTGTTATAGAACGCTCATGCCGCTGTGAGCGGTGCCAGCATCAATCCTCTCTTTCAGGACACGTTTCGGGCTCAACCGGCGCTGCAGTAGCGACTGCGCCCGGTTTGGGGCGGGCATGCAGGACCAGCTTGCGGAGAAAGGCACACATTGCATGGCTGGCCTGATCGAAAGCGCCACCCGCAACCAGTGCCTGACGCGCGGCCGTAAAATCCTTTTGCTTGATATTGTGGACAATATCGCCGGCCACTTGATGGAAGTGAGCATGCAATTCGCAGGCTTGCGCGTGGTTCTCTGGCGACAGTTTCCTGCGCCCCCCGTCGCCCAGCCATATGCCCAGTTTGCAGGCGTCGGGCTGGCTGATATGCGACAAATCCAGTCCCACCTTGCCGCTCAGAAAATCCCGGAATTTGGCCTTCCAGGCACCATGTACCTGAATGGCATCTTCGATATCGCTTTTGATTTTCATGTTTTCTCCCGTGATTGCTGCCGGATGCTGAAAACGTTAACGGTGTTATCGCTGGATTTTTTAGTGGCGCCTGTCGCATGGGCTGGGCGCGCGCGTGCCCGATTAACAGGCAGGCAAGCCCCAGCTTGTTGCATGACTGAATCGGTCTGGCCCGGAAACAGGGCAGGACAACAGATTTTGCCGTCTGATGGTGCGCAGCTTGTTTGCGCGCACTTATCTGGTGCCAGCCGGATCGTCACGGCAATGGGGCGCCTATGAATCACACATATATTCAATGTGTTACGTATTTGTATTCGGTTGGCATCCCGCTTGCTTATGAAGGTTCAAGCCTATTGAACCCGGAGTTTGAGCAAGATGGACATGAATATCCCCGACAAGAAAATGAAGCTGGTGATGGTTGGCAATGGCATGGCCGGTGTGCGTGCGCTGGAAGAGTTGTTGAAGCTCGCGCCGGATATGTATGACGTCACCGTGTTTGGCGCCGAACCGCATCCCAACTACAACCGTATTTTGCTGTCGCCGGTGCTGGCGGGCGAGCAGACGGTGGACGACATCGTGCTGAATCCGCTGGACTGGTACAGCGAAAACAACATCACGCTGCACGTCGGCAAAAAGGTCGTGAAGATCGACCGCACCCACCGCGAGGTGGAAACGGCAGACGGCCTGCGCGTCGGTTACGACCGCCTGCTGCTGGCGACCGGTTCCAATCCTTTCATTCTGCCGGTCAAGGGGG
>JAABQE010000004.1 GCA_011391655.1 Hydrogenophilales bacterium | reverse complement strand
CCGCCCCTCGAAGTTGCGGTTGGAGGTGGAGGCACAACGCTCGCCCGGCTCCAGCCGGTCGGCATTCATCGCGAGGCACATCGAGCAACCGGGCTCGCGCCACTCGAATCCCGCTGCGACAAAAACTTTGTCCAGTCCTTCAGCCTCAGCCTGCTGTTTGACCAGACCGGAACCCGGCACCACCATCGCCAGCTTGACGTTGGGCGCGACCTTGCGGCCTTTGGCCACGCTTGCGGCTTCGCGCAAGTCTTCTATCCGCGAGTTGGTACACGAGCCAATAAACACCTTGTCCACTGGAATCTCGGCCAGCGGCGTACCCGCCTGCAGACCCATATACTCCAGCGCGCGGGTCCAGTCATGCCGCTTGGTTTCGCTCGGCGCGGTGGCCGGATCCGGCACGCTGCCGTTGATCGTGGTCACCATCTCGGGTGAGGTACCCCAGGTCACCTGCGGCTCGATGCTGGCTGCATTCAGTTCAACCACGCGGTCGAACACAGCGTCGGTATCCGAGTGCAGCGTGTTCCACCAGGCGACCGCTTTTTCCCACGCAGCGCCCTTCGGTGAGTAAGGACGGCCCTTGACGTAGTCGATCGTGGTCTGGTCGACTGCCACCATGCCGGCGCGCGCGCCGGCTTCGATGGCCATGTTGCACAGCGTCATACGGCCTTCCATGCTCAGCGCGCGGATGGCACTGCCGCCGAATTCCAGCGCGTAGCCGGTGCCGCCGGCGGTGCCGATTTCGCCGATGATGGCGAGCGCGATGTCCTTGGCGGTGACGCCCTTGCCAAGCGTGCCTTCCACTTTCACCAGCATCGTCTTCGACGGTTTCTGCCACAGGCATTGCGTCGCCAGCACATGCTCGACTTCGGAGGTGCCGATGCCGAACGCCAGCGCGCCGAACGCGCCGTGCGTCGAGGTATGCGAATCGCCGCAGACCACGGTCATGCCGGGCAGGGTGAGGCCTTCTTCAGGGCCGATGACGTGGACGATGCCTTGGCGGATATCGTCCATCTTGAATTCGGTGATGCCAAATTCAGCGCAGTTGGCGTCGAGCGTTTCAACCTGCAGGCGTGAAATCGGGTCGGCGATGCCCCGCGAGCGATCGGTCGTCGGCACGTTGTGGTCGGGCACGGCAATCGCCGCATCGACGCGGCGCGGCAAGCGGTGTGCCAGCTTCAGGCCCTCGAACGCCTGCGGACTGGTGACTTCGTGCACCAGATGGCGGTCGATGTAGAGCAGCGTGGTGCCGTCGGCTTCGACGTGAACGACATGGGCGTCCCACAATTTCTGGAATAAGGTAAGTCCGGGCATGCGGAATAAAGGCTAAGTAGCGTTAAACGCTGATTATTTCATAGGTTCAGGGGCGCTGGCACGGCTTTTGTTTGGCGCCATTTTGATTTCCGCTATTTCGATTTTCCCCATACGGCGTAGACCGCCCACGCCAGTGCCGCGCTGACGGCGGCCAGCGTGAACGTCCACGCCGAACCAAGCGTCTCCCAGGTCAGCCCGCTGGCCAACCCGCCGATGGTGCCGCCAACGCCGTAGGACAAGCTGGTGTACAACGCCTGCCCGCGCGCCTGATGGCGACCGCGAAAGTGCTGATGGATCAGTGCCACCGCCGCCGCATGATAGGTGCCGAAACTGAACGCATGCAGCGTCTGCGCGCCCCACACCAGCCAGGCCGACTGCACCCCCCAGGCGATGACCAGAAAGCGCAGCGCCGCCAACGCGAAGCTGGCCAGAATCAGCTGACGCGGCGTCACCTGCGCAAAAATGCGCGGAATGATCAGGAAAATGCCGATCTCGCACAGCACGCCCAGCGCCCATAACCAGCCGACGGTAGACTTGTCATAGCCGTGGTCGACCAGGTAAATCGAATAAAAGGTGTAATACGGCCCGTGCGTCACCGCCATCAGCAGGCAGGCCGCCAGTAAAGACGCCACTTCGGGGCGCTTCACGATCACCCACACCGAATGGTCGTCGCTGGGATGCGGCAGGATTTCCGCTTCGGGTATCGTTCGCGCCGACGCGACGATGCCCAGCATCACCAGCAACACCGCCCACGGCAGCCAGCTGATGGCCACATAATCGAAGGCGTAGCCCAGCCCCACCACCATCACGATGAAGCCGACCGATCCCCATAGCCGGATGCGGCCATATGCGTCGGTACGTTCGCCCAGATGCGACAGCGTCATCGCCTCGACCAGCGGCAACGACGCGCTCCAGAAAAAACTCAGCGCCGCCATCACCGCAAACAGCCACCAGAAACTGTCACTGACAAACACGCCGGCAAACACCAGTACGCTGCCCGCTGCGGCAATCTGCACGATGGACGTGCGCTTGCCGGTGCGGTCGGCGATGTGGCCCCAGATATTGGGCGCGAATATCCGCATCACCTGCAGCAGCGACATCAGCACGCCGATCTGGAAGGCGCTGAACGCCAGCGATTGCAGATAGAGCCCCCAGAACGGCGACATCGCACCGACAAAGGCAAAGTAGAAGAAATAGAAACCGGACAGGCGCCAGTAGGGAACTGCATTCATACGGCGCGATTATCCGCGAGCCGGAACCGGATATCGCATAACCGGCACGGGCTTTTTACAGACGGGGGAAATATCCAGGGTGTCGCGCGGCACCAGCTTCGGCTGTTGCGGATCGCCCGACAAACTCACTGTCACCTGGCATTTGGCCTGTCAGAACGGGGCTGCGGGCCACTTGCCCAAAGGCACAAATCCCCACATACTGCCCGCACAGGCAGTTGAGTGTTCTCGACTGATTTTTTTTGCCCGATTCATATCCAGAATATTGAACTCCACCGTGGCGCCTCCCAGCACATCACTAATCGACCTGCCTGACCTGCAACTCGACAATGCGTGTGCGCTACTCGCTCACGACGACCGAAACAGCCAGCCAGAACACAACGAATCCCCCACCGATTACCTGCAGCGGGTGATCGACAGCCTGTGCGAGCTTTCGCTCAAGGATCCGCTGACCGGTCTGGGCAACCGCCGGCATTTTCACTCGGCGCTGGAACGCCAGATCGAAACCGTTGCGCGCTCCGGCGAATCGGTTCTGCTGTTGATGCTGGATATCGACCACTTTAAAGCCATCAACGACACCCATGGCCATCTGGCCGGCGACCAGGTGCTGCAGGCGATTGCGCAAAGCCTGGCTCGCTGCGTGCGCCCGGTGGACACCGTTGCCCGCTACGGCGGCGAAGAGTTCGCCATCATCCTGCCCAATTGTCGCCCCCTGTTCGGACTCGCCCTGGCCGAACGCATTCGCCAGAGCGTAGCCGACCTGTCGATAGCGGTTTCACCCTTGCTCAACATCCATGCCACGATCAGCATTGGGGGGGCCTATGCGCCCGAATGGGTGCGCTCCACCGCCGAATTATGGGTCGAGCGCGCTGACACCCAGCTCTATCGCGCCAAGTCCAATGGCCGCAATCAGGCCTGCATCGATCAACCACAAGAACTTTCGGTTAGCGCTGAAGAAAAAGGCCTGCTGTTTGGCCACCTCGCCTTGGACGAAACCAATTTATTTGAGTCCGGCCAGGGCAACATCACCAACTGAGTAAACGCATGAACGATGTAATGCCCCCTTCAGCACTCAGCCTGGACCCCGCCCAGGTTCCCCTCAAACCGCTGGGCAAGGTGCTCGCTGTCACAGCGGCAAGGGCGGCGTGGGCAAAACCTTTGTCTCGGCCAATCTGGCGGCCGCGCTCGCCAAGCGCGGCCACAAGGTGCTGGTGCTCGATGCCGACCTCGGGCTGGCGAATCTTGATGTGGTGCTCAATCTCTACCCCAAAACCACCTTGCATGACGTGTTCACCGGCAAGGCCAAACTGGAAGACGCCATCCTCCCGGCGCCGGGCGGGTTTTTCGTGCTGCTGGCGGGTTCGGGGATGGTTGAGTATTCGCGCCTGACATCCGAAGTGCGCAACGAGTTTCTGCGCGTGATGAACACCCTGGTGCCGCATTACGACGTCGTCATCCTGGACACCGGCGCGGGCATTTCCGACGTCGTGCTGTTCGCTGTCTCGCTGGCGTCCGAGGTGCTGATGGTGGCCACACCCGAGCCCACTTCGCTCACCGACGCCTACGCCACCATCAAGGTATTGGTGGGGCAACAGCAGCGCCAAGTCGTCCGGGTCATCATCAACCAGGCGACCCGCCCGGGCAGCGGTGTGGCGATCACCAATCAGCTGCAGCAAGTACTCGACCGTTTCGTCGTGACCGGGCTCAACCAGCCGATTCGCCTCGTCCACATGGGCGACATCCCGATTGACCCCGAAGTACGCCAGGCCATCATGCGCCGTCAACTCATGATGCAAGCCACACCCGGTTGTCCCGCCGGGATGGCCATCGCTCAAATCGCCCGCAACCTGGAAGAAAGCGTCATTCCCCGACCCGCATAACGCCGGCCACAGTGTGGCTTGCAGTAACTTATGGCAGCTTACGGCAGCTTGATTCGTGACGTTCAGGGTTTTATTGCGAGGTCGGGATGCTCTGTACCAGCGCCATCACCCGATCCGGCTCCATCCTCAGCAAATCAGCGATTGCATGGTAGTCATCCGGCAAGGCCGCGTTATCCCAGCCTTGCGCTGAGTGCCGCGCCAAATTGACCGCCAGGGTAACATTGCGCACCCGGGACGTCTGCGCCAACGCCGGATCCAGCAGGTTTTGCAGCAACTCAGGCAGATGCCAGTCGATCGCCAGCTGGCGTTGCAATTCCACGCCGCTGAAACCCAATATCCGCTTCTGCACGTCCGCACTGCGTAAAGATGAATCGGCTTGCTGCAGCCTGCGAATATCAAGCATTTGGACGGGGCTGAAGCACCACATCAACATCTCGGTCACATGGGACAGCAGGGTGGATACGTGCACTTCTTCTGCATGCAGATCGTGCAAACGCAATGCCCAATCATACGCATAGTGCGCCGAACGTTGCGCGCGCCGCACCGTTTG
>JAABQE010000003.1 GCA_011391655.1 Hydrogenophilales bacterium | reverse complement strand
GCCAAGAGCACCGCGCAGGACAAGCTCATCGTCTCGGATCTGGTGTTCAGCATGGACGGCGACATCGCGCCGGTCGATGCGCTGCTCGATCTGGCCGAGCGCCACGACGCCTGGTTGTACCTCGATGACGCCCACGGCTTTGGCGTGCTGAACGGCGGCCGCGGCGGACTGACCGACCGTGCGCGTGCCAGCGATCGGGTGATTTATCTCGCCACGCTCGGCAAGGCGGCCGGCGTGTCGGGCGCGGCGGTGGCGGCGCATGCAGCGGTGGTCGACTGGCTGGTGCAGCGCGCGCGCCCCTACATTTACACCACCGCCTCGCCGCCGTTGCTGGCCGCGTGCTTGCTGGAAAGCCTGCGCCAGATCGAGGCGGGCGAGGCCCGGCGCGAGCGCCTGCGCAGCCATATCGTGCAACTGCGCACCGGTCTGGCGGGCCTGAAGATCGGAGAGTTGATGCCTTCGTCCACGCCGATCCAGCCGCTGCTGATCGGCGCGAATGCCGATGCGGTGAGCGCGTCCAAAAAACTGCTGCAGCATGGCCTGCTGGTCCCTGCGATCCGCACGCCGACGGTGCCGGTGAATACCGCCCGGCTGCGCATCACCCTGTCGGCGGCGCACAGCGCGGATGATGTCGCGCACTTGATCGAGGCGTTGCATGGCATCGCCATCGCCGCCCCATGAAATCTAGGCCGGTGCTGGCGCTGCTGCATGGCTGGGGCATGAATGCGCGCGTGTTCGACACGCTGGCGGCGCAGCTGGCGGACGACTTTGAGCTGCGCGCACTCAGCCTGCCGGGGCATGGCGGACGTGCCGCGCTGCCGCACAACACGCTGCAAAGCTGGGCGGACGATCTGGCCGGGCAGCTGCCGCAACACAGCATGCTGCTCGGCTGGTCGCTCGGCGGGCAGGTGGCGATGCGTGCGGCGCTCGATCACCCCCATCTCATTTCGCGGCTGGTGCTGCTGGCATCCACGCCTGCGTTCGTGGTTAAAACCGATTGGCCAGCCGGCATGGCGAACGATGATTTGGAGGCGTTTGGTGCGGCCTTGATTGCCGATCCGGCGGCTACCTTGCTACGTTTTCTCAGCTTGCAGACGCGCGGCATGCCCGAGCAAAAAGCAGTGTTGCACGCCTTGCGGCAGGCGTTTCTGTCGGTGCCGCCGGCGGATGCCGGGGCGCTGGCAAGTGGACTGGCCATGCTGCGCCACACCGATCTTCGCGCGTCGGTGCCGCACCTGTTACAGCCGACTTTGGTCATGCATGGCGCGCTCGATACGCTTACTCCGCCCGCAGCGGGCGAATGGCTGGCGGCAGCTTTGCCGCATGCGCGCCACGTCGTTTTGCCGCGCGCGGCGCATGCACCGCAGGTGTCGCACAGCACGGAGCTCGCAGCGGCCATCCGGGAATTTGCCCATGAATGAATTCGCGCTTGATCAAGGCGAAGTGCGGCGCGCGTTTGAGCAAGCGGCCGCCAGCTATGACGCGCATGCCGTGTTGCAGCGCGAAGTGTGCGACCGCCTGCTGGAGCGGCTCGGCTTCATGAGCCTGCAGCCCGAGCGGGTGCTGGATGTCGGCTGCGGCACCGGCTATGGGCTGGCGCATTTGCGTGCGCGTTACCCCGCAGCCGAACTCTGCGCGCTTGATGTAGCCCCGGCCATGCTGCATGCCACTCACGCGCGGCTGCCGCAACCGCACTGGGCGCAACGTGCGCTGGGCTTGCTCACGCCTCACGCCTCACCTCTTACCCATATGTTGTGCGCGGATATGGAGCGGCTGCCCCTGGCGGCCAGCAGCGTGAACCTGGTCTGGTCCAGCCTCGCCCTGCAGTGGGCGCGCGACCTCGACGCGACACTTAAGGGCTTTCATCAAGCGCTGGCACCCGGCGGCTTACTGGTTTTCGCCACCTTGGGGCCCGACACCCTGAAGGAGTTGCGCACGGCTTTTGCGTCGATCGACGATGCGCCGCACGTCAATCGTTTCGTCGATCTGCACGACATTGGCGATATGTTGATCCATGCGGGATTCAGCAGCCCGGTGATGGAAATGGAAATGCTGACGCTGACCTACGCTGATTTAAAAACCCTGATGCGCGACCTCAAAGGCATCGGCGCGCACAACGCCGCAATGTCGCGCAAGCGCGGCCTGCTCGGCAAATCGGCGTGGGCGAAACTGGAGCAGGCTTACGACGCGTTACGCCAGGAGGGCCGCTTGCCTGCCACCTACGAGGTGATCTACGGCCATGCCTGGGTGGGTGATAAAACGCAGCGCGAGGATGGCCGCCAGGTGATCCAGTTCAACATCAGCCAGCGTCGTCACAGAATGGGCTTGGCGTGAGTGGACTGTTCGTAACAGGTACTGATACCGGCGTCGGCAAAACGCGGGTGGCGGTGGCGCTGATCCATGCTCTGCGCGCGCAAGGCCTGCGCGTGGCGGCAATGAAACCGGTGGCAGCCGGCTGTGCGCCGGGCGAACTGAACGATGATGTGCGCGCGCTGCTGCAGGCAGCCAACGTGGCAGCCAATCTGCGCGACATCAATCCCTATTCCTTTGAGTCGCCGATTGCGCCGCATCTCGCCGCGCAGCAAGCGGGCGTGCGGATCGAGTTGCCCGTCATCCTCTCTGCCTATTCCCGACTCGCGGCGGCTGCCGATGTGGTGGTGGTGGAGGGCGCCGGCGGCTGGCGCGTGCCCTTGAATGAGTGTGAAGACATGGCGGATCTGGCGCACGCGCTCGGCTTGCCGGTGGTGCTGGTGGTCGGGGTGCGTCTAGGGTGCCTGAACCATGCCTTGCTCAGCGCCGAATCGATCGCCCATCGGCAGCTGCCGTGGGCGGGCTGGGTGGGCAACCAGATCGACCCGGCGATGGCTTGCCAGGAGGCCAATCTGGACGCCTTGCGCGAACGCTTGCCCGAGCCCTGTCTGGGGGTGCAGGGTTTTTCTGCTGCGCCGATTCAGGGCGCCGATGTGCCGACCTGGCTGACGCTGCCGCGTACGTTAGTATCTTAGAATAGTCTTGAATAACTATATTTAATAGTCAAATCAATAAGTTAAACCGCTCGCCTGTCTTGTTTGGAAAAGGTGCATCGTGTACTGTCCGTGGCAAATTGCCGCACCCGGCTAGCTGTATTCCGGTCTTGATTTTGCTCTCCGCAGTTGCGCAGACGGGATCGGGTAGCGCGGCAAATGTTGCAGGCATACCGATAAAACACGCCGCAACAACGACCCAAATAGTTATTAAGGACGGGGGAGAGCGCAATGAAGAGCATGTGGCAACGGGTAGGGATGGCGGGTGCGGCATGGGCTGCTAGCCAGTCGGCGCTGGCGGAATATGCTTACAACCTGCAAGTGCCGGCGAGCAAGGTGGCGCAGGACGTATTTCAACTGCACAACCTGATCATGCTGGTCTGTCTGGGCATTTTCATAGTGGTGTTTGGTGCGATGTTTTATTCGCTGCTGAAACACCGCAAGTCGGTTGGTCACAAAGCTGCCCACTTTCATGAAAACACCACGGTAGAAGTGATCTGGACGGTGATCCCGTTCGTGATCCTGATGGGGATGGCCTACCCGGCTGCCAAAGTGGTGATCGACATGAAAGACACCAGCAACCCGGATATGACGATCAAAGTCACGGGCTATCAGTGGAAGTGGGGTTACACCTACCTCAATGATGATTTCAGCTTCTACAGCACCCTCTCGACCCCGCGCGAACAGATCGAAGGCACGGCCACCAAAGGCGAACACTACCTGCTGGAAGTGGACGAGCCGATGGTGGTGCCAGTGGGCAAGCGGGTTCGCTTGCTGATTACGGCCAATGATGTCATTCACTCCTGGTGGGTGCCTGCGCTCAGCGCAAAACAGGATGCGATCCCGGGCTTTATCCGTGACAGCTGGTTCAAGGCTGACAAAATCGGCACGTATCGCGGCCAGTGTGTCGAGTTGTGCGGCAAGGATCACGGTTTTATGCCGATTGTGGTCGAAGTCGTGTCGGAAGCGGATTACCAGGCCTGGGTCGCGAAAAAGAAGGGTGCCGCAACGGCAGCCGTAGCAGACGACAGCAAAACCTTTGACCAGGCTGAGTTGATCGCGCGAGGCGAAAAAGTCTACGCAAGCAACTGTGCGGCCTGCCACCAGGCAGACGGCATGGGGCTTCCCGGTGTGTTTCTCCCGATCAATGGATCGAAAGTGGCAACCGGCCCGATCGACGCCCATATCAAGACTGTGTTGAACGGACGCCCCGGCACCGCGATGGCGGCATTTGGCGGACAGTTGTCTGACACCGATATCGCTGCCGTGGTGACCTACCAGCGTAACGCCTGGGATAACAAGACCGGCGACGCGGCACAGCCCGCCCAGATCGCCGCAGCCCGTGGGGGCGCAGAAGCTGCCGCCCCCGCCGCGCAATGAATCACCGCCAGGAGAGCCCAAACATGACTGATGCAGCACACGCCCACGGCCACGACGATCACGGACACGCGCACCCAACCGGAATCATGCGTTGGCTGACCACCACCAACCACAAGGACATCGGTTCGCTGTATCTGTGGTTCGCACTGATTATGCTGTTCACGGCAGGATCGATGGCGCTGTTGATTCGCGCCGAGTTGTTCCAGCCGGGTTTGCAGCTCACCAACCCGGACTTCTTCAATCAGCTCACCACCATGCACGGCCTGATCATGATTTTCGGTGTGATCATGCCGGCGTTCTCGGGCTTTGCGAACTGGCAAGTGCCGCTAATGCTGGGCGCGCCCGATATGGCGTTCCCGCGCATGAACAACTGGGCGTTCTGGATTCTGCCGGTGGCCGGGGTGCTGCTGATGGGGTCGTTCCTGCTCCCCGGTGGTGCGGTTGCAGGTGGCTGGACCATGTATCCGCCGCTGTTCATCCAGGGCGGGATTTCCTATGACCTGACGATTCTGGCCGTGCATATCATGGGCCTGTCGTCGATCATGGGCTCGATCAACATCATCACCACCATTCTCAACATGCGTGCGCCCGGCCTCACGCT
>JAABQE010000002.1 GCA_011391655.1 Hydrogenophilales bacterium | reverse complement strand
GATCTGGGCGTGCGCTGGCTGGAAGTGGGTAATCGCTTACGGGCGCGGCTGAACATCCGCCAGGTGGCGATGCCGGCGATGCAGAAACTGGCGGAGGCGACCGGCGAAACGGTCAACCTGATCGTGCGGCGCGGCGACGAGGCGGTCTACGTCGAGCGCGTGTCGGGCGGGCAGACGATGATCCAGGTGGTGCAGGTCGTGGGTGCGCACGCCCCGCTGCACGTCACTGCCGTCGGCAAGATCTTTCTCGCCGAAGACAGCGCCAGTGGCGTAATGGGCTACGCCGAGCGCACCGGTTTACCGGCTTATACGTCCAACACCCTGACCACCCTGGACAGCCTGAACGCTGAACTGAACAGCATCCGCCAGACCCAACTGGCGTATGACCGCGAGGAAGCCGAGCTGGGGGTGGCCTGCATCGGCGCGCCGATTCGCGACGCCGAAGGCAAGCTGGTCGCCGGCCTGTCGATTTCCGCACCCGCCGACCGCCATAAACCCGGCTGGGCCGAGGCGCTCAAAAAGGCCGCGGCGCAGACCGGCACCGCACTGGGCTATCTGGCCCATGTCTGATATTCGCGCGGCAGCCTCTCTTAGCCCTTGCCGCAGGCTGGCTTTCTTGGCATGGTGGCGGCGATGACACTCAACCCGTCTCCAACCAGCGTCACCCGCTATCAGATTGCCGCCTGGCTGATGATGGCAAGCGGACTGCTGCTCACCCTGAAACTTCATCTGCTGCCCAGCCTGCTGGCTGGCTTGCTGGTGGTGCAACTGGTGCATCTGCTGGCACCGCGTTTTGTGATCGGCCGCTTGAACCACACCTGGGCCAAGGTGCTGGTGGTGTCGCTGATCACACTGATCGTGCTGGGCGTACTGGGCGGATTCACCGCCGGCGTCATCCTTTATCTGCGCGGCGAGGGCGGCGTGGCCGGGTTGCTGGGGCGGATGGCTGAAATCATCGAGAATTCGCGCGCGCTGCTGCCGCCCTGGGCGGCGGCGTGGCTACCGCAAGGCGACGATTCGGTCATCCGCGCCGGACTGGTCGAATGGCTGCGCACCCATGCGCTGGACATCCGCCAGTACAGCGGCAATGCCGGGCGTGCCGTGCTGCATTTCATCATCGGCCTCATTATTGGCAGCTTCATCGCACTGCGCGAAGCCACCCCGCATCAGTCGCTGGCGCCACTCGCATACGCCATGTGCGAACGGGTGCATCGCCTGAGCGATGCCTTCCGCCGCGTGGTCTTCGCGCAGGTGCGAATCTCGGCACTGAATGCGCTGTTGACCGGGATTTACCTGTTCGTGGTGCTGCCCGCGTTCGGCGTGCAGCTGCCATTCACCAAAACCATGATCGTGGTGACTTTCCTCGTCGGCCTGCTGCCGGTCATCGGCAACCTCATTTCCAACTCCGTCATCGTCATCATTTCGCTGTCGCACTCGCTGCAGGTGGCGGCCGGTTCGCTGGCGTTTCTGGTCGTCATCCACAAGCTCGAATATTTCGTGAATGCCCGTATCATCGGCGAGCAGATCAAGGCGCGCGCCTGGGAACTGCTGATCGCCATGCTGGTGATGGAAGCGGCCTTCGGCTTGCAAGGCGTCATCGCCGCACCGATCATTTACGCCTATATCAAAAAAGAACTATCCGACCGGGAGCTCATTTAAATGTCGAACGACACCGAATCACTCGTCATCACCGCCAGCGGCGAAGACAAAATTGGCCTGGTGGAAGGCTTCACCCGCCGCATCAGCGAGTCCGGCTGCAACATCGAAGAATCGCGCATGGCCGTGCTCGGCGGCCGCTTCGCGCTGTTGGTGCGGATCACCGGCAGCTGGGATGCGCTGGCCAAACTGGAAGCCCGGCTGGCGGCCGTCGGCGAGGAACTGGGGCTGTCCATCATCCAGCAACGCACCCGTCTCACCCGCGCCGACAAGCCCCTGATTCCCTACACCGTTGAAGTCGCCGCGCTCGATCAGCCGGGGATCGTGAACAGCCTCGCCAATTTTTTCGCCAAGCTGCACATCAACATCGAAGCGCTGGAAACCGAAACCTACCCCGCCCCGCATACCGGCGCGCCAATGTTTGCTGTCCACATGACGCTCGGCATTCCCGCCGATGCCCACATCGCCACCCTGCGCGGCGATTTCCTGGATTATTGCGACGACCAGAATCTGGACGCGACCTTCGAACCCATCCGCATGTAAAGGGCCGGAACTTTAGCGGGTCGGCACGACTCGTTATCAGCCCATTCAACCCGAGAAACCATCATGCCCAGCCTGCTCATCATTGCCCACGGTAGCCGCCGCAGCGCGTCCAACGACGAAGTGCGCCAACTGGCCGACCAGGTTCGCGCGCAGCCACAACACGCGTACGACCACATCGGCGCAGCATTTCTGGAACTGGCTGAACCCAGCATTCAGGCGGGGCTGGCGGCACTGGTGGCGCAGGGTGCAACCGACATCGTCGCGTTTCCGTATTTTCTCGCCGCCGGCACGCATGTGGCGCAGGACATCCCCGAGGCCATCGCCGAATTTTCCGCCCTGCATCCGCAGGTGAACGTACGCGTGACGTCGCACCTTGGCGCCTCGGCTGCCCTGCCGGCGGCCATACTCGGCATGGCCGCCTGAGCGTCAGGCGTCAGATATCCTGGCTCTCGGTGGTGCCGAGTTCGATATAAAACATCGGCATCACCTCTTCCTGATTGTTCGGCCGCGGCTGGTTGCGCACCAATGCCGCTTCCACGCGCGCAGCCTGCAGCGCCGGCTGGTCGATGATGGCGGGATACAGCCGGTGATGCTTGTCAATTGATTCGGCCTGCTGGCATGCGGCGGCTTCCAGCGCCACCCGTGTTCCGTTGTCGAGATGCCCCAGCAACAGCATCCACGGGGCTTGCCAGGCAAAATAGTCATGCACCAGCCGGGTGTGGGGTGCATCCATGGCGGCGGTAGCGATGAACAGCGGCGGAAAGGCTTCCGCCTCCAGCACCCGCCCGCGCAGGGCGTCGCCGCCTTTCAGGGTGTGCAGCCCCAGCCCGGCGCCGTCGTCGGCGCGATGGAACCATTGCGCCACGCCACAGGCGAGGCTATTCACATAACGCGTGAGATAAACCCCGGCAGATTCAGCCAGATTGGCAATCGCTGCGCTGTTGAATTGCTCCTGCGCAGCCATGCCGGCGCGCCAGTCGAGTGGTGGCTTGGTATCGGTCTCGCTATCGGAACGCACGCTGTGCACCAGTGCCAGCGGCTGGTCGTTGCGATCAAGCAGCCACAACTCGAACGGGTCACGGAATTTGAACGGCACGCTGCGGTGCACCTCGAGCAGGTGTTCGTACACCACCGCGCCCATGTGTTCCAGCCGCTTGAAATCGTCGGATGGGTAGAGTGGCCCGCGCTTGAGGCCTTTTTCCAGCGACCAGTGACCGTAGCGGATATCGGAGACCTGCGCGCGCCGGCCTGCGCGCCCGAGATCGTCGAGCAGCGCGTCATTGGAGACATAAATATCCCATTCGATGCCGTCAGTCGTCACCGCCTCGGCGGACTGGTAGCGAATCACATGCACCACCCCCCGAAACGGGTTGAGCAGGCGCTGGGCGTAACATTCGATCTGCATGATCGGCACTTTAACTCCAGCTGCCGCCCCTGTCAGCCAAGGGGCATACGCTGAATATATTTGTGGTGAAACTGCTTCAGTCTGGCAAAAAGCTGGCCGTTATCAACCCCGTTGTCCAGCGTTGATTTTTTGAAGGAGCACCGCGTGCTGAGTCGTCTTGTAGGAATGTTGTCCAGCAATAAAGCCACCCCCGATACCCCGCCGCCGGCAAAAGCTGCGGCCAGTGCCGCGCCACAGGCCGCACCGGCTGTCAAAGCCGGATCGGTGATGCGCCGCGAAGCCATGCTGGGTCGCGACCAGAAAGTGGCGGCGTACACCTTCATGCTGCGCCGCGCGCCGGATGAGCCGCGTGACGCCAGCCTGCCCGACGTACAGCGTCTGTATGACGAAACCCTGCTCAACAACCTGAACAACATGGAAATCGCGCGCCTGCTGGCGCAGCGTCAAGCCTTCATCCCGATATCGCCTGCCTCGCTGGATCACCCGCTGCTCGCAGCCTGGCCAACCACCGGCACGGTGTGGTGCCTGAAAGTAAGTGCCAACACCAAGTTAGACGATGTGCTGCTGGCCCGCCTGGCGGAGATGAAGGCAGCCGGTCACAGCTTTGCGCTGGATGCCAACAGCCTGATGTCACCTGCTTGGCACCCGCTGCTGCCCTCGATCGACTATGTATTGCTGGATGTCAGCAGCGAGGACATCCCCACCATCACCACCCAGATGGCGGCCATTTCCAAGCTGGCTGCAGGCAAGCAGTTTGTGGCGACCGGGGTGCAAACGCTGGAAGCGTTTCACATGTGCCACAAATTGCAGTTCGCGCGCTTCATGGGGCCATTCATTACGCGCCACGAAAAGCTCGATTCGCCCGTCCTCGGGCCATCGCGTGCCAAGGTGCTGGATCTGATGAACCGGGTGCGCACCAGCGCCGAACAGTCCGAACTGGTCGAGCAGTTCCGCCACGACCCGGCGCTGTCGGTGCGCCTGCTGCGCTATGTGAATTCCCCCGGCATCGGCTTGTTGCACAAGGTCGGCGGCATCGAGCAGGCGCTCATGATCATGGGGCAGGACAAGCTCTATCGCTGGCTGACCCTGATCCTGTTCACCGGCGGCCAGGCACAGGAACTCGATTCGGCGGTGCTGGAAAACGCCCTGGTGCGTGCCCGGGTGGCCGAGCAACTGGCCAGCAAGGCGCTGTTTGCCAAAGCGCGCGACGAAGTCTTCGTCACCGGCCTGTTTTCCCTGCTCGACGTGGTGATGCACATGCCGATGGAGCAGATTCTGAAACAGGTCAGCCTGCCGGTAGAAATCACCGAAGCCATCATCTCGCAGCGCGGTCCCTATGCGCCTTATCTGGCGCTGGCCATTGCCTGCGAACAGGATGACCTTGGCAGCATCGAAACCCTGTCTGCC
>JAABQE010000001.1 GCA_011391655.1 Hydrogenophilales bacterium | reverse complement strand
GTGGTGGCGGGCGAAGTGAAGTTCGACCACGTGAACTTTGCCTACAACGCCGACCGCCCGATTTTGCACGACGTCAGCTTTACCATTCCGGCGGGCAAAACCGTCGCCGCCGTCGGCTCCAGCGGCGCCGGCAAATCCACCCTGGCGCGCTTGCTGTTCCGCTTCTACGACGTCGGCAGCGGCAGCATCCGCATCGACGGCCAGGACATCCGCCACGTGACGCAAGACAGCCTGCGCGCCGCCATCGGCGTGGTGCCGCAAGACACCGTGCTGTTCAACGACAGCATCTACTACAACATCGCCTACGGTCGCCCCGAGGCCCGCCGCGACGAAGTCATCGAAGCCGCGCGCGCCGCCCACATCCTGCATTTCATCGAAAGCCTGCCGCAAGGCTGGGACAGCATCGTCGGCGAGCGCGGCCTCAAACTGTCCGGCGGCGAAAAACAGCGCGTCGCCATCGCCCGCACCCTGCTGAAAAACCCGGTCATCCTGATCCTCGACGAAGCCACCTCGGCGCTCGACACCAAAACCGAAAAAGCCATCCAGGCCGAACTGCTCGAAATCGCCAAAAGCCGCACCAGCCTGATCATCGCGCACCGGCTGTCCACCGTGGTCGAAGCCGACGAGATCCTGGTGATGGAAGGCGGCCGCATCGTCGAGCGCGGACGCCATCCCGAACTGCTAGCGATGAATGGCATGTACGCCCACATGTGGGCGCTGCAGCAGCAGGCCGAGGAGGGCGACGAGAAATAGAGTGACTATTCGAGAATGGCGAACACCCAGCATCAAGATCAGCATGAACGGATGGGCTCGCCCTGTCTTTCTATATTCGTGAAATGAGAATGTTGATTTCAGAAGTTGGTGAATCCTATCATTACAAGCTATTTTCTCATTTCATGAATAAAGAATATGCCTAAAGTAAGCAACCGGCAGGTGGTGCTGAAGCCGCAGGATCTTTACGTGTTGCTGGCATTGCTGAGCCGGGGCGACGGAAGCGCGGGCTATACGGAACTGGCGGAGCAGACCGGCCTGGCAGTCTCGGCGGTGCATGGTGCGCTCAAGCGGGCGGCGACGGCGCGGCTTGCGATGTTTGAGGAACGCCGGCCGGTGGTGCTGAAGCCTCAGTTGCGGGAGTTTGTGCTGCATGGCGCCAAGTATGCGTTTGCTCCGGTGTGGGGCACGCTCACACGCGGTGTTCCCACGGCGTATGGTGCTGCGCCGTTGAACGGCGTCATTGCGCCTTCCAGCGATCCGGTGCCAGTGTGGCCGCACCCAAAGGGCACGGTGCGCGGGCTGAGCCTGGCGCCGTTGCATCCGATGCCGCGTTGAAGTATCAGCGCCTGTATGCGGTGCTTGCGCTGTTCGACGCGATCCGCAGCGGCCAGGCTCGCGAGCCTGGCCGCGCAGAAGCTGCTGGAGCCTTTCTTTCAATGAAGCGGCTGCATCCAAATGTGGCCAAGCTTGAACTGGTTGCGCATGCGCTCGGGCCATTGCGTGAGCAGTTGGTATTTGTGGGCGGTTGCGCGGTGGATTTGCTGCTGACCGACCCGGCCGCCGCGCCGGCACGGGTGACTTACGATGTTGACCTGCTGGCGCGGGTGGAGGCGCTGGCCGGGTATCACGCGCTGGAAAAGCAATTTGCCCTGCCCGGTTTCAAGCGGGATATGGCCCAGGACGCGCCCATTTGCCGCTGGCGTTACAACGATCTCGAAGTGGACTTGATGCCGATGGACCCGGGCGTGCTTGGCTTTGCCAACCGCTGGTACGGGGCCAGCGCCCGTTTGATGATTTCAAAGGTAAACGCATGATGGACGTATCCACCCCCCTGAACGACGAAGAACTTGATTGGCTGGACGCGTTTTTGCTCGACCGCATCGACGAAGACGCGGTCTACGAGGACGATCTGGAAAAGAATGAAGGCGTGTTGGATATCTCGGAGCTGGATGGTTTCTTCACGGCGCTGGTCAGTGGGCCGGAGGTGATTTTGCCCTCGCGCTGGTTGCCTGCCGTATGGGGGGATTACGCGCCGGAGTGGGAGACCCAGAAAGATTTCGAGACGGTTTTTTCCTTGTTGATACGGCATATGAACGGTATCGCAACCACGCTGATGGAGCAGCCAGAGAATTTTGAACCACTGTTTCAGGAGCGTGATGTGGAGGGCAAGACCTACACCATCGTCGATGAGTGGTGCGAGGGTTATGCCCGCGGCATGAAGCTGGCTCAAGAAGCTTGGGCCTCTGGTGGACTGGAGATGCGGATTTTGCTTGTGCCGATTCTGGCATTTACGAGCGAGACGGATTGGAAGGCCCACGATTTAACGGATGTTGAAATTAAAAACCTCCACGTCGCCATTACACGCAATGTGCGCGAGATCCATGCCTACTGGTTGGCACGACGCGAGACGGAGGCGCCAACCAAAAAGCCGGTTCAACGCGTAGGTTCTGGGGTTGGCCGCAATGACCCCTGCCCTTGTGGCAGCGGTAAAAAATACAAGAAGTGTTGTCTGCACTGAACGGCATGCGTAACGCTACACATGACCGGCGTGCAAGATCTATGTGCTGAAAGGGCACGCAGTTTGCGTCATCCCAAAATAAAGTTGAACTTATTCCCCAGCCACCCCTCTGAGTTGCATCTTAGAATTCAAGTTTCAAGATTCACTGGCGGTAACTCTGGTTGTCCACTTTTCCTTGATATTCGATGGGTGGGGCATGTTGCCCAAACAGGTTTATTTAAGGAAATGCAAAATGGAAACAGGTATTGTTAAGTGGTTCAATGACGCCAAGGGCTTTGGTTTTATTACGCCGTCCGGCGGTGGCGATGATCTCTTTGCTCACTTCTCGGAGATTCAGGCAGGCGGCTTCAAGTCGCTGCAGGAAAACCAGCGCGTCAGCTTCGAAATCACCGCTGGTCCCAAGGGCAAGCAGGCGGCAAACATCCAGCCCGCGTAAATTCGCAGTTGGTTGAAAAAAACCCCGGTTCGCCGGGGTTTTTTGTTGCCTGCGTGAACCGGGCAACGGGGCGGCCGCATTGAAAACCATCCGTCACGGGCTAGTCCATCCGGTGTCAGCACATCGCCTGCCGCTCCACCACTGCATACAGCTTGGGCCTTGGGCGGCCAAGCCAGGTCGGACCGGGGCGAGCAGTACTCTGATTTAGCAGCAGGCTGCCTCGGTAGGCTTCACGGGTGGCTTGCTTTTCTTGGCCTTAGCGGTCTTGGGTGTCTCACCAGGGGGCTTGAGGCGGATATCCACTCGCCGCCCCAGCGCAGCTGCGGCGCTCGCCAGGGTGGTGAGCGTCAATCCGGGGTCGTTTTCGTCAAGCAGGCGGTTGAGTGCCGCCCGGCTGGTGTGCATACGTGTGGCAAGCTGGGCTTTGGTCAGTTGCTGGGCTTTCATTTCCTCGGCGATCTGCCAGGAGATCACGCGCTTGAGGGCTACGGCGGTCACCGCTTCCAGCATGGCTTCATCTTGCAGGAAGTCGTCGAAGCTGCTGCCAATGTTCTGCTTGCCCATGATCTATTTGCCTCTCAGTTGTTTCAGCCGATCTTTCGCAAGGTTCAGGTCCGGCTTCGGGGTGGCTTGCTGTTTTTTGATGAAACCGTGCAGCAGCACCATCGTCGACCCTTCCAGGGTAAACAACACTCGCGCAATTGTGTTGTCGAGCCTAATGCGTACTTCCCAGATATCGCCTTCCAAGTGCCTGACCAGAGGCATGCCGAATTGGACGGTCTTGATGTCTTCGCCAACGGTCTTGCGGTCCGCAGCGGGTAATTCTTTCAGCCAGTCGCGCACGGGTTCTGCCCCGGAGCCGGTCTGAAAGAATCGAACATCAAGCATGGGCTTGGTCATTTGGCTGTACCAATATTGGTACGTTTCCACAAGAAAAGATTGCAGGTCTCAAGGCTGTCGGCGATGAGTGGCAGCGCCGCTCACGCCCTCAACCGCACCCGGTTCTCCACTGTCAGTACATCGCCTGCCGCATCTACCACTGCATACAGCCTGGGCTTCGGGTTGCCGCCCCAGGTCGGGCTGGGGGTGGGACTGTCCAGGTACACCACTTGCGCGCCGTCGAACTGTTTTTCGACCTGGCCGTGGGTGAGCAGATGGGTGAGGGCGTCGATGGATATTCCGCGCTGCTTCATGCGGCTGAAGGCGAGAGGGCTGATCTTTCCGAGTTTCATCATGAGGGTTCTCCTGTTTGCCTGCGTGGGCGGGTGGGCATCGCGCCTGGCGTTTTATGGATTCAGTATTTATACTGTATGCATATACAACTGTACATGCATACAGTATTTAGAGGAAGCCCCATGCGAGACCTGACCCGCCGCCAGGAAGAAATCCTGAACCTCATCCGCGAGTGCATCGAAACCACCGGCCTGCCACCGACGCGCGTGGAGATTGCGCAGCACTTTGGCTTTAGCTCGCCTAACGCGGCCGAGCAGCACCTCAAGGGGCTGGCCAAGAAAGGCGTGCTGGATCTGGTGCCGGGCACGTCGCGCGGCATCCGGTTAAAGGGCGGCGGTGGTCTGCCGGTGGTGGGCCGGGTGGCGGCGGGCAGCCCGATCCTGGCGCAGGAACACATCGAGCGGCACGTTCAGGTCGATGCTGCGCTGTTTTCGCCGCGCGCGGACTACCTGCTCAAGGTGCATGGCATGAGCATGAAGGATGCCGGCATTCTGGATGGCGACCTGCTCGCGGTGCATCGCAGCGCCGAGGCCAAGGCGGGGCAGGTGGTGGTGGCGCGCATCGGCGACGAGGTCACGGTCAAGCGCTTCCAGCAGCGCGGCCATACGGTGCAGCTCATGCCGGAAAACCCCGACTTCGAGCCCATCGTGGTCGACCTCAAGCGCCAGGAGTTGGTGATCGAGGGCATTGCTGTGGGGGTGATCCGTAGCGGAAAGAGCCTGTAGTGCAGCGCTGAAAAAAATCGGACTCGATACACAGGCTGTGGACAGAGGCATGTAGAAAGTCATGGCTTTACAGATACATTATGTGGTGCTCTAATCGGTACCAATTAAGGTACAGGAGTTAGCCATGAACGTTGTTCCCGCCCAGGAAATCAAGCGTCGCGGCATCGCAGCCGTGGATGAAGCCCTGACCCAA